>CAMFLL010000007.1 GCA_945957405.1 uncultured Mycolicibacterium sp.
GTGTAAGGGTGACGCCGCTCTGGTCGATCCCGATGGATTCTGGACCGAAGACGTGCTTGACGACCAAGAGATCCTACGCACGGTCGACAAGATGACACTGTTCGTCGATCCTGAGTTGGATCAGAAATATCTGACCGATCGGATTCCCGGAGCGACACGATTGGTCATGGGGCTCAAGGACGGTACGGAATTTGATGAGACGCGTTACTACGTCAAGGGCACGCTGGAGAACCCGATGACCGCTGACGAGATCGAGACCAAGTTCCGCAATCTCACCAGGCGCGTCATCAGCGACGACCACGCCCAGCGGATCATCGACACAGTGCGCGATCTCGACGCATTGCCCGATGTACGTGCCCTCGGTGACCTCGTACGACTGCCTGCTCGGGTGGACTGATCTGTCAGGCCGGCCAGACCGTCGAATTCCTGACCCGGCGTTGAGCAGCGGCGATCTCGCGCAGGCCATCGCCGAGCAGACCACGATTCAGCGGGGACAACTCCGACATCGTGATGACGTCACCGGGGGTGTGGCCGGCCGCGAGCTGCTCGACCTGATGCGCCATACGCAGCCGCTGCAGCATGACGAAGACGTCACTCAGTGTGCTGGCATCCCGGTCGCTCATCGCGCCCGCGTCGGCAGCGGCACTGAGTCGAACCGGTGTGGTCGCCGAGGTCAGGTCGGCGACCAAGCCGCCCCACCGCGCCAGGTTGACTATTGGCGTTACGGCGTGGCTCTTGAGATCGAACGTGCCACTGCGTCGCGACAGGACATCGCGCAGTGACGGCGCCCTGACCCGTTCGGCCAGGGCGTTGAGGAGTTGCAGGCGCAGCGCGTTGGGATGGTCGGTACGCATACGGCGGTAGGCGGCAGGCACGGTGTTGAGCGCGGGCGCGCCCCAGATCACCCGGCCGTCGATCATCAGCGACGACAGGATCAGCCCTCGGTCGCGCAGCGGGTCGTCGAGCCAGCCCTGCGATGCGGAGAACCACTGCGATTGCGATCGCGAGAACAATGGCGACGACGCGACGGCACCGTTGCTGTCCGACGGCAACCCGCAACCGTCGAGGATTTCGTGCGTGCGGGATGCGATAGCCCGCAATTGACCGCTGTGCGAGGATAATTCGTCGGTCCAGGACAGGGCGCTGTCGACGTCGGAGGACGGCATCGCCTCGCGGCGCGCGACGCTGCCGAGCAGCAGCCAGGCGAAGCCGTCTCGTGGCGGATCCGGGGTCCCCGCAATGGCGAGCTGTAGTGCTTTGCGCACCATGCTGTCGATGACCACCGACAGGATGGCGCTGGTCGCCGACGCCTTGGTGCCATTGTGGAACAGGTCGGCGGCGAGGCCGGCCACCCGCGGCCCGACCGACTGCAGTTCGCCCGCATCGGTGGCCAGGCCGATGGACCGACGCAGCGTGAAACTTTGTCGTGCCGAGGCGGCCAGCAGGTCGGCATCCTCCAGTACGCCCAAGACGTCGCCGCGGGGTGACAGCACAGGCATGTGCCGTAACCCGCACTCCAGCATCTCCATCAGCACGGTTTCGGCGGTCAGATCCGCGGTCACCGTACGTGCCGGGGAGCTCATCACCTCAGCGATCGGGACGTCCACCGGCAAGCCGGCGGCCACCACGCGTCGACGTAGATCCCGGTCGGTGAAGATGCCCAGTTCGCCTGTTGCCGAACGGATGAGAGCGTAGGAGACGTGATGGCCGGTCATCTCGACGACGGCGTCGCGCACCGGGGTGTCGGGTGCCACCAGCAGCGTTTCGCCATGCAGCAGTTCGGCCACGGGTCGGCTGTCGGTCGCCGGTGCGATGGTCGGCCGTTCGGGGGTGGCGACATTCCAGGCCGACGATGCCAGGAACGCCAAGCCCGCCGGTTTGGCGAACTGGGCCCGCACGAGTTCGTCGGGTAGTCGAATCAGGCTGCTGGGCACCGAAGTACGCGCCGAGAACTCGACGCCGCCGTCGGTCAGCAGCGGCGTGTATCCGAAAATCCCGCCGGCGCCGACGGCGTCGATGGGTGCGCCGTCACCCGCATGCAGGGTCACCTGCCCGGTCCGCACCATCCAGACATGACCGGGTGTCGGCGTGCCGTAGTCGGCAACCACGGCGCCCGTCGGGAACTCGACGACGGTTGCCGCGCGGGCCAACTCACTCAGGTCGTCGTTCGACATCCCCTGGAACGGCGTGTGCGCTCCCAGGAAGGATGCCAGATCGTCAGGGGATTCAGGCCTTTCGGATGAGGTCAGCGCACTTCTCCGCCATGGTCATGACCGTGATGTTGGGGTTCACCGCAGGCAGCTTCGGCATCGCCGAGGCGTCGACCACTCGAAGCCGGCTCACACCCTTGACCCGCAGTTCGGGGTCGAGCACCGCCATCGGGTCGTCGACGGCGCCCATCCGGGCGGTGGCCGCGGGGTGGTACACCGTGTTGTGGCACTGGTGGATGTAGTCCAGCAGTTCGTCGTCGGTGGTGGCGTCCGGTCCCGGCGCCAGCTCCCGGGCGACCCACGGTGCCAGCGGTGTCTGCTCGGCGATGGTGCGCGCCAGCCGAACTCCGGTCAGCATGATGCGCTCGTCGTAGCCTTCGGGATCGGTGAAGTACCGCGGGTCGACACGGGCCCGGTCGCGGAAGTCGCGGCTGCGCAGCCGGACCGTGCCTCTGGACCGGCCCTGGGTGACGTTGGGCGTCAAGCAGAATCCGTTGTCCGTGGTGGGGTAACCCCGGCGCAGAGTGTTCATGTCGAACGGCACACTGCCGTAGTGCATCATCAGGTCGGGTTGGGCCACACCGTCGTCGACCGTGGTGAACAACCCGATCTCCCACCATTGCGTCGACGTGGTGACCATCGGCTGCGAGGCCTCCCAGAACACCAGGCCTTCGACGTGGTCGTCGAGGTTGGACCCGACACCGGGGGAGTCGACCCGAACCGGGATCCCGATCTCGCGGAGGTGTGCCGTGGGTCCGATTCCGGAGAGCATCAACAATTTCGGAGTGTCGATGGCGCCGGCGGTGACAATCACCTCGCGGCGCGCCGTGACGGTGTCATACCCGGTCAGGTCGGGCCGTTGGTAGCGCACCCCGGTGGCGGCGTTGCCGTCGTCGAACAGGATCTCGGTGACCCAATAGCCGGTCCGCACTTCGAGATTGGACCGGCTGTCGAGAATCGGATGCAGATAGGCATGCGAACTCGAGTTGCGGATACCGTCCTCGCCGGCGTTGATCTGGAACCAGCCCGCCCCGTTGCGCACCGTCTCGCCGCGGTTGAACGCCACTGTCGGCAGGCCGGCCAGCGCGGCCGCCTCGAGGACCGCGACACCGCAGGGATCATCCGGCGGGACATCGCGCAGGCCGACCGTGCCCGTCAGACGACGCACCAACGGCAGGATTTCGGCAGAGCTCCAGCCGGTGGCGCCCATCTCGACCCATTCGTCGAGACATTCGGCGGGCGGCCAGAAGGCGATACACGAGTTGTGCGATGAACAGCCGCCCAGCACCTTGCCGCGCGCGTGCCGCATGAACGAGTTGCCGCGTTCCTGCGGTTCGACGGGGTAGTCCCAGTCATAGCCGGAGTCGAGCAGATGCATCCATTCCGAGAGCATCAGGATGTTGTCGTCACCGACATCTGACGGGCCTGCCTCCAGGAGACACACCGTGACATCGGAGTCCTCGGACAGGCGGGCCGCCAGGGCACACCCCGCGGTTCCACCGCCGGCGATGACGTAGTCGAACGTGCCTGAGTCAGTCATCAGGGCTGCCCCGCTGCCAGTTCACCGGGATCGGCCTCGGCCGTGGTCTCGACGGCGTGCGACTTCAAGGTGCCGATGTGGTGGCGGCCCTTGATGCCGTACCACAGCAGGCCGGCGCCCAGGATGATGCCGATGTAGACGAACGCGCCCCAGGTGTTGTACCAGGGATCGCCGTAAACGGCCGACCGCGGCCAGGCCAGGTTGAGCGCCATCAGCGCGCCCCACGCGACGGCGAAGATGTTCACCGGCAGACCCCATTTACCCATGGTGAAGTAGCCGCCTTCTTTGAGGTCCTTGGGTGGCCACTCGCCCTGGAGGCGCTTCTTGAGCATCGGGCCCGTCACCATCAGGTACGCGAGATAGATCATGATGATGGCGATCGACGTCAGCACCGTGAAGATCTTGGGTTGGCCGATGTTGATGACCAGGATGATCGCCGCGATGATGCCGATGGTCACGGCGGGCACGATGGGTGTCTGCGTCTTCGGGTTGACGCGAGCGAGTTTCTCACCGAACGGCAGGGCATTGTCGCGGGCCATCGCGAATGTGAGCCGGATCGCGGCGGTGTGCACCGCCAGGGTGCATACCGTCACGGCGACCACGATGCAGACCAGGAAGATCTTGCCCAGCGGTCCCCACATCACCTGCTCGACGATGTACTGCAGGCCGCCGCTGCTCTCACCGATCTTCGGGTCGCTGAGGTCCGGCGCCGACATCACCGCGAAGACCAGGATGGCGCCGCCGATGACGAACGATGCCAGGATGGCCCGGGCGATGGCCTTGGGCGCGGTTTTGCGGGGTTCCACGGTTTCCTCGCCGAGCGAACTGGCGGTGTCGAAGCCGTACATGACGTAGAGCGAGGCCAGCGACGCGACCAGGAATGCGCCGAGGTAGCCATAGCTCTCGCCGGTGCCGTACCCCTGGGTGGAGAAGAAGATGTCGGGGCCGCGTTTGATGTTGAGCGCCAGGATGATCGCAATCAACACCGCCGCGATGAGTTCGATGAACACACCCGCGCTGTTGATCATCGCCATCAGCCTCACGCCGAGGGCGTTGACCACCGTCGTGAACACGATGAGGATGCTGCCCAGTAACACGGCGTTGGTGGCGAAGCTGGCACCCTCGCCGTCACCGATGATCTGGAAACCACTCCACAACCGTGGCAGGTTCAGCTGATACGCCAGCACCACGGCCGAGATCGTCACGATGGACGCCGTCAACATCAGCCAGCCCGAACACCACCCGACGACGCGGCTGCCCAGCTTCTTGCTCCAGTTGTACACAGATCCGGCGACGGGGTATTTGGCCGCCAGTTCCATGAAGCACAGCGCGACGGCCATCTGCCCCACGAACACCATGGGCCATGACCACAGATATGCGGGGCCGCCGGTGCCGAACCCGAAGTAGAACAGTTGGAACGTCCCGGTCAGAATCGAGATGTAGCTGACGCCCGCCGCGAAACTCGCGAACTTCCCGATGCTGCGATCCAGTGATTCCTTGTACCCGAAATCCTCCATGCCGCTGTCGGCATGCGGTTCTTTGGTGACCATGACGGTCCTTCCTAACCTTTGAACCAGCCGGCCGACGTTGGCGCTGTGTTGTGCCAGATATGTTTCATCTCCTGGTATTCCGCGAGACCGGTCGGCCCCAGCTCGCGTCCGTTACCAGATTTTCCGAACCCGCCCCACTCCGCGGCTGCCGTGTAGTAGCCGAAGTCGTTGAGCCACACCGTGCCGTGTCGCAATGCGCGCACCACACGTTCGCCCCGCGCCGGGTCGGATGTCCGAACACCGGCTGCGAGACCGTATTCCGTGTCGTTGCCCAGGCGGATGGCCTCGGCCTCGTCGGTGAACCGTTCCACCGTGAGGATGGGTCCGAAGGTCTCTTCCTGGACGATTCGCATCGACCGGTCGCACCGGTCGAAGATGGTAGGCAGGTAGAAGCTGCCACCGGCCAGGGCAGGGTCGGTGGGCCGGGCCCCACCCGTCACCAGCTTTGCGCCCTCCGAGATACCCAGTTGCACATAACTTTCGACCTTTGCGCGGTGTTGCTCGGACACCAGCGGGCCGGTTTCGCTGTCGGGGTCCATGCCGTCGCCGATTCGGATCTTCTGGGCGCGGTCGGCCAGCGCAGCGACGAAGTCGTCGGCGATGGATTCCTCGATGATCAGCCGGGTGCCCGCCGAGCACACCTGCCCGGAGTGCAGGAATACACCGGTGAGTACGTGATCGACTGCACTGTCCCAGTCGCCGCCCTTGGTGATGTCGGCGAACACGATGTGGGGGTTTTTGCCGCCCAGTTCCACCGCAACCTTGCTGACGTTGTCGGCGGCCACCTTCGAGATGGTGGTACCGGTTGCGAGCCCGCCGGTGAACGAGATGAAGTCGATCGCGGGGTCGGCGGTGAGCGCCTCGCCGAGCCGGGCGCCGCTGCCCTGCACCAGATTCACCACCGACGGCGGGACGCCGGCCTCTTCGAGCAGGTGCACGAAGGCGATGGTGGTCAGCGGTGTCACCTCGCTGGGTTTGGCGACCATGGTGCAACCCGCGCCGAGCGCGGGTGCGATCTTCCATGACATCTGCAGCAGCGGGTAGTTCCAGGGTGCGATCAGCACGCACACCCCGATGGGTTCGCGCACGATGCGGCTGATCACCACAGGGTCGCCGACGTCGACGATGCGATCGGATTCGACCCCGACCAGCTTGGCGTAGTAACGGAACACCGATGTGACGTCATCGATGTCGATCCGGCTTTCGGCCAGCGTCTTGCCGGTGTCCGCCGTCTCGAGTTCGGCCAGCGACTCCTTGTCCCGCTGGAGCAGGTCGGCGATGCGGTCGAGCAATGCCGCGCGTTCCCCGGCGGGCGTTGCCGGCCATGCGCCGTCGTCGAAGGCGGCCCGGGCGGCGGCCACCGCGGCGCGGGCGTCGTCGGGGGTGGCCTCGTCGACGACCGCGGCCACGGTTCCACGGGCCGGGTTGATGATGTCCCGAGTGCCACCGTCGGAGGCGTGGCGCCACTGCCCCGCGATGTACAGGTCCGGCTCACCGTTCATTGGGTCACCCCTCACTCACCGAGACGGGACACTACCCATATGTGCACCGCCTCGCGGGCGTGTTTGAGAGGACAATTTTCGATTCTCGGTGACATCGACCGGACAACACGTGGATGCCCAGGCCGTCAGCAACCGATGTTCCGGAAAGCTCGGTTCCCTGTGGGATCGCTGTGTGCCGGCAACCCGCAACGGCCCGCAGCCGGGGCGGCCTCCCGTTGTCGCGGAAGACCGCCCCGGCGCAGTCTCAACTGTCGCCGTCGACAGCCTCGTAGGGGGCCTCGCTGCCGAGCGTGAGCGCGACCCGCGAGCCGTACGGCACTGCCTGGATCAGCTTGAGCTGGGCCAGGGCGGGGTGCGCGTCGAGCAGGCGCCCTGCGTTTGCCAGTGCCCGCAGCGCCGCCGTCTCGGCGCGCGCCGCTTCCAGCTGGGCCGCGCCGCGGGCCCGTGCGTTCACCAGTTCCAGTGCCGCAGCGCGGATCTCCTGCGGCACGACGACATCCTTGATGAACACTTCGCGCACATCGATACCGGTTCGCTGACCGGCCGTCCGCGCGGTGGCGAGGATGGCAGTCGGATCGATGCGGGCACTGCGCCGCATGACCTCCTCGGCCGTGATACCGGAGACGTTGTCGCGCAGCGCAACCTGCGCCGCCAGGTACACCGTCGATTCGGCGTCGCTCGCGGCTTCGGTGTAGGCAACCGGATCCGAGATCGCGATTCGCAGTGCCAGCGTGATACGCAGCGACACCGAGTCGGCCGTCAGCACCTCTTGCGGTGCGAGTGCCAGGAGCCGCTCACGCAGCTCGACTATGGCGGTCGAGGCATCGCGCGGCACGCGGTGGACCCCGCTCGGGAGGCTCCGCGTCAGCGCGCCGCCCTGATACACCAGGGCGCAGTGGCCGACCGGCACGGTCAGCCGGATCTTGACATCGAACATGCCCATCGCGGTTCCTCCTTTCTGCATGCCGATCATGATGTGTTGCACTGGGATACCGCCGCCGGGCAGACACACCGGTGGGGGCCGCCACGCTGTCCGAGCCGCGGCGGTCCGCAGGACCGGTGCATCCGGACTCCCGGAGGCGGTACCGGTAATGGAGGATTCGAACCTTTTGGCTATGCAGGCCTTGCCGCTACCGGGATACCGGCTGCAACGCGCAGAAGTATTGCGGTACCCCGCTCCACCTGCTCACCGGAATCTTATCGAGTATGCGGCGCAGCAAATTTCGCCGCCACTCATTTTTCGCGGGCGTGCCGGCTCAGTATCTCGGGCTCCCGGATCACGACGCCGTCATGCGCGCTGGTGATCCAGCCCCGCTGTGCAAAGGAGCCCAGAGTCTTGTTGACCGATTCGCGCGCGGCGCCGACCATGTGGGCCAGCTGTTGTTGAGTGAGGTCCAACGGCATCCACGTGAGGCCGTCGTGCTCGACACCGAACTGTTGCGCAAGACGCAGGAGCTGCCTGGCCACCCGCACCGACACGTCACTGCCGATGACATCGGTGACGTTCATCGACGAGTGACGTATCCGCCGGGCGAGCAGTTCGAGCAGGAAATCGGCCAGTGCCGGCTCGGCCACGACGTGCACCATCAGCTTGCGCCGCGTGATCGACCATGCGACGACATCGGTCAGCGCGCACGCGAATGTGGTGCGGGGAAGGGACTCGATTGCCGAGGTCTCCCCGAAGATCTCATCGGGCCCGACGACATCGAACAGGCACTCTCGTCCATCCGACGCGCGTTGGCCCTGCCGCACCTTGCCTTCGACGACGACGTAGAGGCGGTCGCCGGCGTCGCCCTCGACGAAGATGAACTGGCCGGCGTCGAACTCCTCGTGTTGGCGGCCGGCGACCGGGAAGAGGGTGTCCACCGTGCGCGGCGTGCTCATCCGGAGCGAGTTACCGCTGCTTCCGGCTCTATGTACTGCGCGGAAGAATCGTTCGTTTTGGGGCTAGAAATCGATGCCCGAGGTCAGGTCAGTGGTGCGACGGGCGCGGGTTGCGCCAGCACCGCCGGTCCGGGCAGCGGTGCCGGCCCGGGCAGCGTGTCCGGCGTCGGTCCGATGTGCTGATTCGGCGCCGTTCCCGTGATGGGCGCGGACAACGGTGACAGTGCGGGAGTGGTCGGTTGGGTAGCTTCAGCGGCCCAACTGGCCTGCAGTCGCTGGACCGCGAATGCCGCGCCCTGATCTGCCAGACCCAGTTCGGGATATTGATTGTGGACCGAGAAGCTCCTGCCCTCCGGGTCGCACACCAGGTCGTTCGGCACACACAAATCGATGGCCTTGGCGGCGTAGTTAGGGCCGACGTCGACCGACGGATCGTTGATGACCTTCATGAACCGACTCGACGGTTTGCCGAAGAGTGCCACGGCGGCGACGTGGTCGGCGATCTCCGGCGGCATCGGTGCCGGCACGTCCAGCGGCGAGACGCCGTCAGGCACAACGCTTGCTGTCACGAAGCCCATCACCGCCGCGCCCTGCGAGAACCCACCGAGCACCATCTTGGTGTCGGGGCACGCTGCGGCGGTGGCGAGGATGTGCTGACGTGCGTCGGCGATGCCCTGGATCGCGGTCGAGAATTCCGTGGTGGCCGGATAGTCGACCGAATACACCCCGAGCGTCTTGGTGCCGATCTGGCTCCGCACGGCGCTGATGAAGGCATCTCCGGTAGGTCCGGGGCCAGGTACCTCGGTGGTACCGCGGGCGAAGACGACTTCAGCGTCCGGACATGGCGCGGCGCCGGCAGTCGGTATCGCAACCAACGGGACGGCTGACGCCAATGTCGCAGCAGCCAGTAACGCGGTAGACCTCAATTTCCCCACTAGCAAATGCTGACACATCGGTCAAAGAAGCGCGCCGGGAGAAACCGAAGGCATAGAGATCTCACAAGAAGCAAAGAAAACCCTTAGCAATGTGCGCGTCGGCCTGAACAACGCCGTCACAGCGCCGCAGCGGCAATGGCGGGTTGTTGGTCGGGTCCGGTGGCCGCGGCGGCAGTTCGGGTGACGGTGGCTCGAAGGGCGGAGACGGCGGCGCCGCGTACGGCCGCCGGCAGGCGGGGCTGCAGATACCCCACCTGCCGACGGTCGACGGTTATTCCTTGTCGCCGCCTGCTGATGCCCCGGCTGAGGATCCGGCGTCGGACTTGGCCGAGCCTTCGGACTTGGCCGAGCCTTCGGACTTCACCGACTTGCCAGTGAGCTTGGCGCTTGCGTCCTTGACGCCGTCCCCGAGGTCCTTCAGTGCGCCACGGATGACGTCGCTCACCTTGGTGGCCTGGCGAACCGCTTTGGCCGCGGAGCCGGTGCCGGTCTTACCCGGGACAGCCTTCGGGCTGTCCTTGACCGTGGCCGTACCGGCTGCCGCGTCGGTGTCGGTCGACTCATTGCTGGCCTCCGTGGCCGAGGCCGTCGAAACAGTCTCGGCGGCAGGCATTTTCGCGGATGCCTCGGGCGCCTTGGCTCGGAGCGCGGGAGCGGGTGCCACATTGAGTGTCACGGTGTCGGCGTCGACCTTGGTGGCGTTGATGGTGGCCAGGCCGGTGGCGTCGGCCGCCGGCGTGATGGCGTCGGCGATCAGGTCCTTGATGGTCAGCACGCCGGCGATCACTCCTTGCGGGCCGAGCAGGCCCGCGGCGAAGTCGCCGCCGGTGGGTGAACCGTTGAGCAGGGCGTAGGTCACGTCGGGGCCGACGCTGAGGAGGGCGTTGGCGACCTGCTCGAGGTCGCGGGTCTTGACGCCCGCCACGATCTCGTCGCCCGCGGTTCCGACGGCGGCGGTGACATCGGTGAGCACCTGGATGGGCGCCAACAGTGGGCCGAGCAGGTTGTAGACATTGGGTACGGCGAGCAGATCGATGACCGCCAATGTGCCGGCAATCGGCTGGCGGATCGCATTCTGCAGGCCGTTCCAGATTTCCGGATTGAACAGCAGTGCGTCGACGATGGGCTGCACGATGGGCGCGAGGGCTGTGTTGACCAAGGTGTTCAGCGCGCCTGACACGTCGCCGGCGGTGAGCTGTTCGACAGCGGTCCGCAGCTGTTCCGGCGTCTCGGCGAGCGCTGACCCGGCGCTGGCGGCGAACGCCGAGACGAAAGTCCCCACCGCCGCTGCACTGGTGAGCTGGTTCTTGGCGATCTGGGTCAGGATGGGTGCCGGGTCCTCGGCCACCCGCTGACCCAGCGCGACGGCGTTCTGGAACGCCACACTGAACGCTTCGCCGTACTCGGCGATCGGGTTGACCAGTGCCGACAGCTCGACCGGAACTGAAGACTGTGCTGTGGGCACCGCCATCTCCGACAGCTGCGGCGCGATTGGGCTAACGACAAGGGCGCCAACCCCTGCGAACACCACAGTCGATGCCAACCGAGAGCGAACAGTTAGTTGCATTTACTACTCCTTTGCTGAATACGGCCCCCGCGGGAAACCTACCCCAGGGTAAGTTTTTGACAAAGGAGTTTCTGCTGATCAGAAGAATTTTTTCCTCACGGTCAATCGCAGCATCACGTTCTTGCCTCAAATCGTCGTTAGCTGATGCCCACCTGGCAGGTATTCAATGGCAAACTATATATCGATAGGCAATGTGCTTGGGCTGGCAAACGACAGCCCGTCGCATATCTTTGATGGTGGACACTTAGCTGGTCACCTGTCGGCGCCGATCTGACCGAGTATTACTCCCAGGTAACATCCGGCATTGTGTCCTGCACCACTTTGCTGGCGTGGCGTGGTGGCGCCCACACCTGAGCGTGCCGCTACGAACTGTCATGGTCGGACGCGAGCCGGTCAGCAACGATGGATTGACAAATTCAGCAATATGTACAGTTCGCTGGCTTCGGTCCGTCGTCTGTAAAGTACGGAATCCGCTGCCGGACCTGCGGGCGCGGTAACCTAACTGATATCCGACAAGCCAAGGGAGAGCTGCATGCGGACGTTGCTGTCGCACGAGACTGGCGAGGCCATCCGTGCGTACATCGTCGACAAGCAGCTCAAGGCGGGGGACCCGTTGCCCTCGGAGGCGGAGTTGGCCGCGCTGCTGGACGTCGGCAAGACGTCGGTGCGCGAGGCCCTGCGTCGTCTCGAAGGCCACGGAGTTGTCGAGGTTCGGCGTGGTAAGGGCCTCTTCGTCGGCGCCTTCAGTTTCGCGCCACTGATCGAGCATCTGCCCTATGGCCTGCAGGCTGACAACGTCCCGCTGCGCCAGCTGCTGCAGGCGCGAAAAGCGTTGGAAGAAGGTCTGATCAGCGAGGTGGCCCGCGTGATCACCGAGAAGGATCTGCAGCGCCTGGACGCCCTGGTGGACGAGATGCGCTCGCGCTCCGACCACGGCCGGGTGCCCGCCGAGGTCGATCAGGCCTTCCATCAGGCGCTGTTCGCACCGCTGGCCAACCCGTTCGTTCTGCAGTTGATCGACGTGTTTTGGAACATCTTCCGTAAGGCCGCCGATCATCTGGTGCTCGATCTGCGTCGGCCGACCGCCGAGGATCATGCCGCGATCGTCGACGCCCTGCGCTCTGGGGACCGGACCGCGATGAGTGCGGCGGTGGCCCGCCACTTCGAGGATCTGCAGCGCAGCCTCGACCACGAGCCCGCCTGAACCACCCCATTGATGTGACCCACGCCATGTTGTACCGTCTGCCTATCGGAACTCACATATCAGATATCTGATCGGCAGGTGTATTCGTGACGACTCCCTCGCACGCAACCGACGAGAACGCGTCGTTGACGCCCCAGCAGTGGAGGCAGTTCTTCGCCGCCTGGCTCGGGTATCTGCTCGACGGGTTCGACTTTCTGCTCATCACACTGGTGCTCACCGAACTGGCCGACGAGTTTCAGCTCAGCCTCGTCGAGGCGACGACGCTGGTCAGTGCGGCGTTTGTGTCGCGCTGGTTCGGCGGCCTGCTGCTCGGTGCGATCGCGGACCGCTACGGCCGCAAGAACGCGATGATCATCAGCATCTTCTGCTTCGCGGGCGGCAGCTTCCTGTGCGGTCTGTCCTGGGGTTACTGGTCGATGTTCGTCTTTCGCGCGATCGTCGGCATCGGCATGGCAGGGGAATACGCCAGCAGCGTCACGTATGCGATGGAGTCATGGCCCAAACGGTTCCGCAATCGGGCCAGCGGCGCACTGCTGTCGGCGTACCCGATCGGCGTCGTCCTGGCCAGCCAGCTCTATCCGCTTGTGGTGCCCCACCTGGGCTGGCGGTGGATGTTCTTCATCGGACTGATCCCGGCAGCGGTCGCGCTGTGGATGCGCCGGGTGCTTCCCGAGGCGCAGGAATGGGAGCACAACGTCGCGCGCGGCGCGATCAAGGAGAACACCGCAATTGCGCTACTGTTCAACCCGCGCCGGCGTGGGATCAACATCGGGGTATCAGTGGTGGCCGCCGCGGTTCTGGTGACCATCTTCAGCCGAACCGTCACCGGCCCTTGGGTTATCGCACTTGCCCTGATCGCAGCGGCATGCTTCATCCACCTGGCCCGCCAGCTCGCCGGCGGCGCAACCGCCATGTTCATCATGCTGATCGTCACCGTCCTCACGGCCTTCCTCTACTCCTGGCCGTTGCAGTCCCTGCTGCCGACCTATCTGAAGACCGAACTGCACTTCGATCCAGCCCAGGTGGCCCACGTGTTGCTGTGGGCGGGTCTCGGGTACGCGGCTGGGTCGGCGATGTCCGGAGTCGTCGCGGACAAGCTCGGCACCCGAACGACCTACGTCGCGGGCCTGATCATCTCGCTCGTGTTCGTCGTCCCGGTCTTCAGCCTCAGCAGCGACCACATCGTGTGGCTCTGGGTGTTGCTGTTCGGTCTGCAGTTCTTCAGCCAGGGCATCTCCGGCCTGCTGCCGAAGTTCGTCTCGGACCACCTGGACGTCAACGTGCGGGCCAGTGGACTCGGCTTCTGCTACAACGTCGGCGCACTCGGCGGCGCGGTTGCGCCGGTGCTGGGCGCCTCTGTCGCATCGTCGCTCGGCCTCGGAACGGCGCTGACGGTCCTCACGCTGGGCTTCACGGTGGTGGTCGCCGTCTTCATCGGTTTCGACATCCCACAACGGTTGGCCCCCAAGGCAATTTCACCGCTCACCGCCCACGTCCGAACAGGAGACGCATGATTCCCGAGCAATCGTTCGGTGGGGTGATCCCGCCACTCACCACACCATTGACACTCGATGGCGACGTCGACACCACGTCGCTGGAGAGCTTGTGCGAATTCCTGCTCGCTGCCGATGTGGACGGGCTGTTCGTCGGCGGGTCCTCCGGTGAGGTGGCGCTCCTGTCGGATACCCAACGTGCGACGACCATCGAAGTCGCGGTGGCTGTCGCGGGTGGCCGGGTGCCGGTGGTGGCCGGCGTCATCGACACCGGGACCACACGGGTGATCGACCATGCGATGACTGCCGCCAAACACGGTGCCAGCGCAGTGGTTTCGACCGGACCGTTCTACGTCGCGCCACATCCGGATGAAGTGATCCGCCATTTCCAGCTCTTACATGCGGCGGTCGACATCCCGGTCATCGCGTACGACATCCCCAGCGCCACTCACACCAGGCTGCCCGGAGCTGTCGTGGCCGACCTGGCCGCGGCGGGAACGATTGTCGGACTGAAGGATTCCAGTGGCGACCTGACGTCGTTCCGTCAGATCCTGGACGCCACCGCGGGTACCGGCCTGCGGGTGTTCACCGGATCCGAGACCGTCACCGACCTGGCACTGCAACTCGGGGCACACGGCCAGGTACCCGGGTTGGGCAATGTCGATCCGGACGGCTACGTACGACTCGGGCGGGCCGCGGCTGCGGGGGACTGGGCGACCGCAGCTGTCGAACAGCGGCGACTGCTCAGGGTGTTCGGGATCGTCGATGTCGCGGACCGGACCAGGATCGGGTTCACCGCAGGTGCGCTGGGTGCCTTCAAGGCAGCCCAGTATCTGCGTGGCGTCATCGCGTCGCCGCGGTGCGCCGATCCACTGCTCCCGCTCGTCGACGCGGAGATCGGTGTGATCCGGGACATCCTGATCCGGGAGGACATCCCCGTATATCGGTGAGGCCGCTGCCGAAACTGGCGTGGCTATCCCGAAAGCGATGCGCATTTTGTCCTTGACATCGACGGCATCGGGGGATTCACGGTGCGTCCACAAATGCGCGCCGAAAAGCTCCTGATCGGGCCGAAAATATCTCACCGACTGTCGTATCATTTGCGCCATTGGTAAAGGGGGCGCCAATGGACCTGAAACAAGTATTTGATTCACGAAACAACGCGCTGAACGCGTGGCGGCTGGCGCTGGCGGTCGGTGTCGTTTTCTGGCATTCGTGGGTGTTGTCGGGCCATCCGATACAGCACGTGATGGCCCAGCGACTGCTCGGTGAAGTCTTTGTGGACGGATTTTTCGCCCTGTCCGGGTTCCTGATCACCGCGAGCTGGCTGCGCCGGCCGAGTTTGCGGGCGTATTGGGTGGCGCGGAGTTTGCGGATCTTTCCCGGGTTGTGGGTGTGCGTCATCGTCACCGCATTCGCGATTGCTCCGATCGGTGTGGCCATTGCGCACGGTTCGCCGGCACGCCTGTTCTCATCGAGCGGACCTTTCGAATATGTGCTCAACAATGGTGCTTTCAACGCCAACTATGCCGGTATCGACGGCACCCCCACAGGTGTGCCGGTCGCGGGGGTGTGGAACGGTTCGCTCTGGACTCTGTTCTTCGAGATGTTGTGCTATCTGATGATCGCGGTGCTCGGCGTCACCGGCTTGCTGAAGCGTCGCTGGACTCTGCCGGTGCTGTTCGTCGTGATGTGGTGCTGGTCGGCGTACATCTCCTATCCGACGGATCCGACGCAGACTTTCCCGCAGGTGATCGCACGGTTCACACTGATGTTTCTTGCCGGCGCTGTTATTTACCAATTCAGCAATATCATTCCGGCCAGGTGGTCCTTGGTCACATTGAGTCTGGCTATTGTTGTGGCTGCCGGACTTATCCAGAACTATCGGGTACTGGGGGCCGTCCCATTGGCCTACGCCGTGATCGTCTCCGGCGCACTACTGAAGAAACCACAACTGAATCTGCGTCACGACTTGTCGTACGGCGTTTATATTTATGCATTTCCGATCCAGCAATTGCTGATCATCTGCGGCCTCGCGAGTTTGACTCCATGGCTCTTCTTCGTGCTGGCAACGGCGGCGATCCTGCCAGTGGCCGCGTTGAGTTGGTTCTTGGTAGAGCAGCCGGCGTTGTCACTCAAGAAGCGCTTCGAGCAAGAGTCCGCAACGCCGCATGGGCGACACGCGAGATTACCGAGACGGTCGCGTCGGCGAACGCAAGTTTCCGACCCGGCGCAGCCAACGGCAGGAACTCCGTAGGTCCAGTTCGAGCCGTCAATGTGTCGCGAAATGTCAAGCAGAGGTATTGACGGCGATGCAGAATCGCGGCCGTGGCTTTGTCAGACGGTACCGACGACCCCGTGCCAGGCACGGCCGGCCTATGGGGGCCGGCATTGGCGGAGTTACAGCGGTGGGACCCAAGCTGGGCCCAGGCGTGCTACGCGACGAGCGTGTACCCCCTGCATGGAGGTGTGCTCACCGAGCGGTTCGCGGCCTTGGTGTGCGTCGCGCTCAACGCAGCCTGCACATCGCTCGACGGCGAAGCCACGCGGCGCCATATCCGCGCCGCCTTGTCCTCGGGTGCGACCGGCGAGCAGATCGTGTTCGCGGTCAAATGCGCCACAG
Organism: uncultured Mycolicibacterium sp.; assembly: GCA_945957405.1. Taxonomy (GTDB): domain Bacteria; phylum Actinomycetota; class Actinomycetes; order Mycobacteriales; family Mycobacteriaceae; genus Mycobacterium. Next base: position 16,509 of record CAMFLL010000007.1, read on the forward strand.
CGGTGGCCCTGCATGCGCTGAGCGTGGCCGCTCCACTGCTCGCGGAGGAAACCGGTGCGCCCGCAACCAGTTCGGTGGGTGCGACGCCGGCATGTGACGCGATACGGGCTGCCGGGCAGTGGAATACCGCCTGGGATGCCTTCGGTGGACTGGACCCGCTGTGGACCGAGCAGTTCATGACCATGGGGATCGGTATCTACACCGCCGGTGTGTTCACATCCCGGGAGGTCGAACTCCTGAGCATCGCGATCGACGCGTCTGTCAGCCACTTGTACGTCCCCGGAATCCGCCGGCACATCCGTGGTGCGCTCGACGCCGGCGCAAGTGTCGGGGAGATCATGGCTGTCCTGCAGCTGTGCGTCAGCCAGGGGGTCCAGTCCTGCAATCTTGCCCTTCCGATCCTCGACGACGAACTGTCCCGAATTTCAGCAGAACAACAGTAAAAGCTAGGAGATACCGTGTATTTCACCGACCGATCACTGCTGCCGGAGAACCAGCCACCGCTGATCATCACCGCCGCGCCGTACGGCCCGGCGTGGATCCCGTCCGATTTTCCCGGCGAGATCCCGATCACCTGGGACGAACAGGTGCAGAAGGCAGTCGACTGTTACGAGGCCGGCGCGCGCATCCTGCACGTGCACGTCCGAGATCCCAAGACCGGCAAGATCTCCAAGAACATCGCCGAATACGGCGCCCAGATCGGGCGTCTGCGGGAGGCGGTCCCCGAGATGGTGTTGCAGGTGGGCGGTTCGATCTCGTTCGCCCCCGAAGGTGACGCCGTGGCGAAATGGCAGAGCTACGACACCCGGCACCTGCTTGCCGAGATCGACCCCAAACCCGACCAGGTCACCGTCGCGATCGGATCGTCACTGTTCGACATCACCGCGCTGGCGACTCAGGACGACGTGGCCGGCACCCACATGGACGACCCCCGCGTGATGTGGCAGTACTCGCAGATGGTGGCCGACGCCACGCCCGAGTTCTACATCGAACACCTGAAACGCCTGCGGGAGCACAAGATCCAGGCCTATTTCGCCATGGCCCATGTGCACTCGCTGGAGATCGTGGAACGCCTGATCCGCCGCGGCCAGTACATGGGACCTGTCAACGGTTTCTACAGCATGGTGGGCGGCGGCACCGCCGGATCCAACCCGTTCGATCTCATGGAGCTCATCCGCCGCGCGCCGCAGGGCTCCTCGTTCACCTACCAATCCGTGTTCCGGCTGGTGTGGCCGATCTCGACCATGTGCATCGCGCTCGGCCAACACGTGCGCGCCGGCATCGAGGACAACCTGTGGGGCCCGATCAAGGGGCAGCGATTCACCACCGTCCAGATGATCCGCAAGATGGTCGCCATCGCCGAAGAACTCGGCCGTCCCATTGCGACAGCGGCCGAAACCCGGCAGATCCTCAAACTCGGTGAGTGGTACGACACCCCGGATCAGACCCTGTTCCACCTCGGGCTGCCGCCCAACCGTGAAGACGGCGAACGCGGGTTCCTGACCTACACCACCGACGGGCGTCTGCCCACAGCAGTCGACACGCCTTCGGATCCCCGCTACGTGCTCTGAACGTCTCAGGTCAGGATGAGCACCACGGCATAGCCGTCGTGGTCACCGGTGGTCGTCGTCTCGGTGTTGTAGGCGTTGTCGAGCGGGACCATGCCGCCGTAGGTGGCGCGGCCGCTGGCAATGAGGGCCATCGCCAGCGCCGCCCTTGCCGTGTTTGACGAGACATAGGTGTGCGCGGGCAGGCCGTTGTAGATGGCGAATTCCTCGGTGCTGAATGCTCCGGTCCATACGTATCCCTCGTCGGTCTCGACCGGGTCCGGTCCGAAGATACGACCGTGGTCGTTGGGGAAGATGAAGAAATTGTCGGAATACCCCAGAAGCGGCACCTTGGGCTTCTGCCCGTAGGTCACGTCGTCGATGCTGCCCTCGAACCCGGTGCTGTGGATCGGCTGGGCTGGGAACCCGGACCAGAACATGGCGGCATTCAGGCGCCGGTTGGCCTGCGCAGCCGATGTCGACTTCGGGTCGACGATGATGACGTTGCCGGGCTCCAGCAGTGTCTTGCCGTCGTAGGTCTGGCCGCCGTAGTTCGCAATCTCGCCGTCGGACTTCAGCATCCACTTGCCGATGTCGCCGTAGTCGGTCGGCACCTCGTCGTCGGGGCTGGGCGCCTCCTGGGCAATAGCGGGCTCGGCGTTGGCGAGCGTCGGGGTGGGGGAGGGGGTCGGTAAGGCTCGAATCTGGGTGATGTTCTCGATTTCGCGACGAGCCAGCTGGAGGGCGCCGAGTACCGCCGAGACGGGTGCGTTCGGGGTACCGCCGCCGGAGATGACGATGTCCCTCACCGGCGTGCCGGCGAGCGGCTTGGCCCGAGACGGGACGTCCTCCGCTGCCACGGTGGCGCGCGACGGGATGAGCTTGTGCGGCAACCTTTCCGGGTTCTTGGTCGTGACGGCGTCGGCGGCGCCTGCCAAGCGGCGGACAAATGGATCCACCGTGCGTGCGCCCGCGACGGTAGAACGGGCAATCGGTTTGTCGGAGCGGAGCGAGCCCGTGCCCGACCCGGAGGATTTGTCGGGGGCCAGGGCCGCCGCCACCTGCTGTGCACTGTGTGCGACCAACCGCTGCACGCGGTCGGCGGCCGGCTTGCCCACCGTCTCGGTCTTGCGAACCTTGACACCGCTTGATCCCGCGCCCGAGCGGTCACCGGTCGACTGCGCACTGGTGGCGCCGCCGCCGTCGTCCCCGTTGCCTTCGGCGTTGGCGATGCCCGCACCAGCGGTGAGGGCCGCGATGCCCAAGGCCAGCGCCGCCGAACCGAGCAGGCCCGTATACGTTGCTGCAGTTGGTGTCGCGGTATGTGAGGCACTGTGCCGACCCACGGCAATCCCCTTACGTTCCCCCACGGATCGAGCAAAGCCCTCCGCATGCCCCCGCTGACATTGGCTCACGAAGTTTACACAGCAGCCCGACATCACAGGCAAACAATCGGGATGACAGTTTTCTGGTCAGCCGAGATGGGCCAGGCGACCATGGGTGACCAGGGAGGTGGTCTGCTTGAGGCGTTGCGCTGGGATGCTGATGTCGTAACTCGCGATGTGCTCGACCGTCTGCTGTTCCACCCGACCGTGGCCTCCCTCGATCAGGTGACCTGCTCGCCGGTGCGGTGCTGTGGCGCCTACCTCTGCGCCGTGACCACTTCCGTGGGTCGTTCAGGTTGGGCGTCCGATGTCGTCTCCGACCATCCCGGAGGAGCGACAAGGTATCCGATGCGTGCACGCCACGTCTTTGCGCGCCACACGTCGCGCATCATGGCCACGAACTCGTGATAGTTGACCTTGATCGGGTTGTGCGTCTCGATGTTGTGGGTGAGGCCGAAGCGGACCCTCTCGAGCTCCTCGGCGTAGCTACCGAAGATGCGGTCCCACACGATGAGGATGCCGCCGTAGTTCTTGTCCAGGTACGGATTGTTGGAACCGTGGTGGACGCGATGGTGTGACGGTGTGTTGAACACGTATTCGATTGGGCGGGAGAGCTTTCCGATGCGCTCGGTGTGCAGGGGATACTGGAACAGCAGGACGACGGCCTGGCTCAGGAAGATCATCCACACCGGAATGCCGACCAGGGCCAACGGAATGTAGACCACCGACACGAGAAACCGGCCGGGGATCAGCCATGGCAGGCGGACCGCGGTCGACATGTTGAAGTGCTGGCTGGAGTGGTGCACACTGTGCGCCGCCCAGAAGAACCGCACGCGGTGCTGCATGCGGTGCTCGGCGTAGTAGGCGAGATCGGCCGCCACGATCGCCAACACCCAAACCCACCAGTCCGATGCCGCGAGCGACCATGGCGCGAACGCCGCGGCGATCAGCACGATGGGCAACTCGGTGAAGTCCTCGATCAGATTCGCCACGCGGCCCAGGCCGTACACCGACAGGCTGGTCAGCGTGTCGCGACGTGAGAAGCCAACCTTGTTGCGCTCCTGGGCGATTCGGCCGGCACGGCGGTCCGACCGGCGCTCCAGATAGTCGCCGAGATACTCGATGCTCAGCAAGAACAGGAACGCGGGTATCGCATACAGGCCGATATTGCCGATCCACTCCATCTCAGGCACCTCCGCCCTTCTTGGGCATGCCGGCAATCTGCCAGCGCAGGGCCCGCCCGAACATGTCCTCGGTGACACGGTCGGGATCGATGCGACGTTGCCGAATGAGACCGCTGAACAGGGCCAGCGTGGTGGTTGCGAACTCCTCCACCGAAACGCTGTCGTCGACACCATTGCGGGTCAGCACGTCGGTCAGGATGCCGCGGACAGCGTCCAATGTCTTCGCCGACGATGCACCTTCGATCTGCATGAGGTCGGGGTTGCGCACCGCGTGCAGCCAGAACTCGGTGCGCAGTACGGCGCCGTCGATGTCCTTGTCCGCGATGGCGATCAACATCGCACCCAATGCGGTGAACGGGTCCCGCGATTCGGCCTGGGCGGCCTCCATCACGTGCGCGACCTCGTCCATGCGATCCACCGCACGATCCGTCATCAGCGCTTCGAGCAACGCGTCCTTGCCGGCGAAGTTGGAGTACACCGCGCCCACCGAGAAGCCTGCCGCTTCGGCGACCTCGTCCACCGACGCCGCCGCGTAGCCTCGCCGCGCGAACACCTGAGCCGCGGCGTCGAGGAGTCTGCGGCGCGTCAGTTCCTTGCTTTCGGCGCGGGTGAGGCGCTTGGGGATGTCAGGCATACTAAGATAGTAACCGTTATTTGAATAACGTCCACTATCTATTTCTGATCGTGCGTCAGGGAGTCCTCAGCGCCGAAAACGTAACCGCCACAACATCGCCAGGAACACCGGATACACCAGGCAGAGCAGGAGGTAGCTGAACCAGGGGCCGGCCATACTCACGTAGAACCCGACATCCTCGAGTACGAGCAGCACGTACACATGCAGCGGAACGCTGATCGTGAGGTAGCCGATTGCCCCGGTGACTGCGATCATGTGGGCCCGGTTGACGAAGATCATGCGTGGTCGGGCGAGAATGCCCGTGATTGCCGCGTACGTCATCGGCACCATCAGGATGGCGTCGGTCAGGGGCGTCACGGCGTACTGGAGGGTGGCCGCGTCGCCGAACAGAACTCGGAACAGATGCAGGCAGAAGCCCAGTGCAATGGTCAGCATGGCCGCTTCGCGGAAGAAGTACCCGCGGTCGCGGTAGACCTGCCCGAAAGAGCGATGTACTACGGCGGTAGTGGTCGTCATGACAGGACCGTACCACTACGCCTGTAGTGGTTACAAGAGGGGTTGCGTCTCTTATTGCAACAGGGCCTCGGCACGGCCCGCGAGTTGTTCGGCCCAGGTCCAGGTATCACCGCGGGTCTGCGGGTCGTGGTCGAAGCTCACCGGTGAGATGGCCACAAAGCCGTCGAGCAGCGCGCCGAAGTCGGTCCCAGGTGCCGTCTCGCACGGTATCGGCTTGTCATCGGGGCCCCCGTAGACCAGAAAGTAGGAGGACAAGCCTTGTTGTGCAAGCGGTTTGACGGTCTGCATACCGTACAGCCGCTTTCCGAGGCGTGATGTCGTCAGCCCCTTTGCCGGCTGCGCGGGCACGTTGACGTTGAGCACTGTCCGAGCAGGCGGCGTGGATTCGAGTGTGGCGCGGGCAAGCGCGACACCGTAGCGAGCTGATTGGCTGAAGTCGGTGATGGCCACGCCCACCGGCCCCAGGATGCTCAGATCGCCGGGCGCCTCCTGCTGCGAGATCGCGATCGCCGGGATGCCGAACAGCGCTGCTTCGATCGCGGCTCCGACCGTGCCCGAGTTGTAGATGTCGTCCCCGGCGTTGAGTCCGTGGTTGACTCCGGCCACCACCAGATCGACGTCGGGAACCAGGCCGCCGGCCAGCGCCACTCGCACGCAGTCCACCGGGGTGCCCGCCACCAAGTAGGTGTCCGGTCCGGCCGCCTCGGCGGCGACGCGCACAGGGTTGGTGTAGTTCGCCGCGCGTGACACGCCGCTCTGGTTGGCCTCGGGAGCCACGACCACCACCGGCAAACCGGCCGCCCGGAACGCGGCCGCCAATTGGGTGATGCCCGGAGCGAACAGGCCGTCGTCGTTGGTGAGGACGATTGTCATGGTCACCCTTCTACGTGTTGTCCGACATTTATGGTCCTACCAAAGACGGTGGATCGAAATGTCGTGTGGGATGGTTCGAGACCTAGCCTATCGAGCCGCGGTGAACACCGGGCAGCCAGGTCGCCAACGATCCAGCCGGTACGCGCACGTGGGGGTATGCGAGCCCGGTCGCGTATGCGCCCCGCCCCGATGACCTTCCGGTTGGACCAAATGCTTGCCTTTTGCGACTTAAGGTGCAACTGTTTGAGGACCAATACCCGCAGAAGTAGCGCTGGAGGTCCGCGATGGCCATTGCGTTGGTGACCGGCAGTTCCAAGGGCATTGGCTTGGCCATCGTCAGAGAACTCCACAAACAGGGCTGTCAGGTGATGGCCTGCGCGCGTGGCGCAGAGGACCTGGCCGCGGTCGCCAATGACATCGGCTCCCAGAACCTGGCCACCACGACGGCTGACATGGCGGAGGTCGCCGACTGTCGCCGGGTCGTCGAGGAGACGCTGTCCGCCTTCGGCGGCATCGACATCGTGGTCAACAACGCGGGTGTCTACGACCCGGGCAGCCTCGCCGATCTCGCTCCGGACAGCTGGGATCACACCTTCAACGTCAACGTGCGGGCGCCGTACCTGGTGGCACAGGCGGCTTACCCGCATCTGGCCCAGAAGGGCAGCGGCGCGGTGATCAACATCGCCTCCACGAACGGGTTGATGTCAGAACCTCAGTTCGCTGCGTACAACGCGTCGAAAGCCGCGTTGATCTCGCTGACGGAGACCATGGCAGTGGAATGGGCCGCCAGCGGCATCCGGGTCAACGCCATTGCGCCGGGGTGGGTCCGCACGCCCCTGAGCGAACCGTGGGTGGCCGATCTCAGCTCCGCGCAATTGCAGGCACTCTTCCCTGCCGGCCGGGTGGGTCTTCCCGAAGAGATCGCGTCCATGGCAGCGTATTTGAGTTCGGGCAGTTGCCCGTATCTCACGGGTGCCACGATTCGTATCGACGGCGGCATGCTGGCCAAGCACCCAGGGCTCTGACCCGCGTTGTAACCCCGCGGCCTACCTACCTACGACTGAACAACTGCCGTGCACGTCGGGCCCACTGTCACATCGGCCGGACACCGCGGTAGAACGACACCGGTCCGACCATGCGCAGTCGGCGCGACCCGAGTTCGCCGGCCTCGAATCCGCTGCGTCGCATCAACTCCGGCAGGAGGGACTGTTCGTGGGCAACGGACAGGTGGTGACCGACGACGTCGACCACGTGCAGGCTGCCACCGGGTTTCAGCACCCGGAAGGCGTGCTCCACGGCCGTCGCCTTCGTGTCGGCGTCGAGGTGATGCAGCATCATCGACGACAGCACGCGGTCGAAGGACATGTCTGCGAAGGTCAGGTCCTGAGCGTAGCCGCGCTCGAATTGGGTTGCGGTCAGGTCCCGGGCCTTGCGACGGGCCCGGTGCAGGGCCCGCGGGTCCGGATCGATTGCCGTCAGTTCGATGCCGGGTTCGGCGCGCTTGGCGCGGACCGTGAGGTTTCCTGTTCCACAACCGATTTCAAGCACCCGTGCGCCGTGAAAGAGCTCAGCCTGCGCGATCAAGGCGTCGTAGGCCGGCGGCATGCCGAGCAGCCGGGTCAGCAGGTCATAGCCGGGCAGCAGCAGGTCATGGCCGGCCGCGGGCAGGTAGTCATGGCGATTACCCCACGTCCGCGTGATCGAATGCGGATGATCTTTGGTCATATATCCATCGTGGGTTAGTTCCTTTGAACTATGTTGGGGGATGTTCGGCAATACTGGGACTATCTTTGGGTAATGACGCAATCCGTCCGGTTGGTCCGCCACGACGGCGGTGTGCCCGTGTACGACTATGCGGGCACCGCCCTGTCGTCACCGGTGTCGGTGATCAGGCTGCAGCCCGGGGGTCTGCCTGAGAAGGGCCGTCACATTCACGCGTTCCCGATCCTGACCTACCTCGGCGACAGCGGAGCGGTCTACGTCGTGGCGGCAGGCGAGACTGTCGATCCGGTTTGGGTGGACGGGCATGCCGACGGTGTCGCAGTCTTCTTCGATCCGGGTGCGCTGGACGACGGTGCGCGCTCCCCGTTGCCGACATGGAGCGCCCATCCGCTGCTGTTTCCCTTCCTGCATGGTCGCGTCGGCGGACTACTGCAGCTCCGGGTGCCAGGAGAACGGAAATCGTTCTGGGAGAACACCATCACATCGATGGAGCGCGAGATCGCCGCGCGGCACGAAGGCTACCGACAGGCGGTCCTCGCCTATCTGACGCTGCTCCTCATCGAGCTGGCGCGGATGACCGACGACGTCGCCGGTGACCTGCGCCGCAGCGGCGAGCCGTTGGTCGCCGATGTCTTCGAGGTGATCGCGCGCCGGCTGGACCAGCCCTTGTCGCTTGCCGATGTCGCAGGTGAGCTAGGACTCACGCCGGGTCACCTGACCACCGTTGTGCGCCGCCGCACCGGCAGGACGGTCGGGGAGTGGATCACTGAACGCCGTATGGCGCACGCCCGCACGCTGCTGGCCGGCACTGATCTGACCGTCGCCGAGGTCGGCCGACGGGTGGGCATCACCGACCCCGGCTACTTCGCGCGGCAGTTTCGCACCGTGCACGGTGTGTCGCCACGAGCCTGGCGCGGATAGATCAACGGGATGAGTTTCACCCTCCCCCGGGTGCCGACGCGATCGGGGGAGGGTGAAGTTCGAGCCGTGACGGTGCTCAGTCGAGCGAGGCCGCCGCGTTGAGTTCGCGGCCCCGTGTCTCGGGGGCCATGACGATGCTGACCACGGCGCCGACTGCGGCGATACCGGCCGCGATGTACATGGTCGCCGACAGACCCAAATTGGCCAGTGCCCATGGCGTCGCGAACGTTCCCAGCGCTGCGCCGATACGGCTGGCGCCGGTGCAGATCCCGACGGCCGTGGCGCGCACACTGGTGGGGAACAGTTCATTCGGGTAGATCCACTCCAGGATGGACGGCCCACCGTTGAACAACGCGTACACGGCGAATGCGATGGCGATCATCCAGAGCGATGACTCGGGCCAGACCGCCAGGTACAGCAGGCCCAGTCCGGATATCACGAACCCCCATATCAGGATTGGACGCCGGCCGAGCCGGTCCACCAGCAGCAGTGCCACGATGTTGCCGATCAGGAAGAACAGGTTAATCAGGCCGTACCCGATGTGCGCCAGGTCGCCGGAGCCGAGGTTGAAAAGCTCGAGAATCTGGGGGCCGAACGCGTAGATGGCGAACAGTGTCACGACGGTGCACGTCCAGAAGATGGACACGAACACGATGCGCCGCAGGTATCCGCCGCGCAGCAGCGCCCGAATGCTGGTGGTGCCCTCGTCCTCTGGGAGATCGTCCAGCGTGGCGTCGCTGCCGATGGTCTGCTGCAGCACGGCGAGCGCTTCCTCGGTGCGGCCCTTGCCCAGCAGCCAGCGAGGCGACTCCGGAATGCTGGCACGTGCGATCACGATGACCGCCGCGGGAATCGCAGACGACAACAGCATCCACCGCCAGCCGTCGGGTTGGGACAGTAGGAAATAGCCGACGAAGGCGGCGACGGTCGCCCCGACGAACCACATGGCGTTGAGTCCGCCGACCAACTTCGCGCGCCACGCTTTGGGGGCGAATTCGGTCACCAGCGCGGTGGCGATCGGGTAGTCGGCGCCGACGGCGATCCCGATGACGAGCCGTAACACGAAGAGTTGCCAGGCATTCTCGACGAAGAACTGCAGCACCGAGCAGACGATGATCGCCACCAGGTCGATGGTGTACATCAGCTTGCGGCCGATCCGGTCTGTCACCGCGCCGAAGACGGCACCGCCGATGAATACGCCGATCAACGCTGACGCCCCGATGAGGCCTGCCCAGAGTGCGCTCATGTCCCACTGGGCCTGGATCTGCACCATCGCAATGCCGATGATGCTGAGGATGTAGCCGTCGAGGAACGGCCCCCCGGAGGAGAACAGTGCCAACTTTGCGTGAAAACCGTTGAGGCTCGCGCTGTCCAGTGTGACGCGGCCTGTGCTTGTCGAACTCGATGTGTCGAGGTTCATGTGGGGGGTTCCGATCGTGATCCGAGTACTCCACGGTGCGTGGCTATAATCACGGTAAGCGCCGAAAGGTGTTGACTGAATTACCAATTGCCTACCGATTGTTGCATTCGAGCTATCAATCAAGTGCTGCGACAGCGGCGATGACGTCCATTTCTATCCGTTTGTCGCCGCGGAATCTCGAGACCTCGACTGTCGTTCGGGGAGGGAGCGAAACCCCCTGCAGCCGAGAAAGATACGTCGCATTATAGGCATCGAAGTCATCGAGATCGGCGAGATAGACGGTGACTTTGAGCAACGTGTGCAGGCCGCCGCCGGCAGCACGCAAGGTGGCTTCGAGGTTGTCGAAGACGGCGTTGACCTGTTCGGCCATGTCGTCTGGCGTGTGACCGGAGCTACTGGTCGGAACCTGACCACACGTCCATATCGTGCCGCCGAACACCGCGGCGGATGCGTAGGGCCGGCCCTCGCCGTGGATGTGGGGCACGAGCGTGTGTGGTTCAGCTTTCATGGGTGGACTCCGGTACTAGATAACGACTTCCGAGCGCACGGATGTGCGCCCAGTGCGTGGCGTCGACGTGGACACCGTGGTCGAGGGCATCGCGGAAACGCCTGTCGAGTGCGAGCCGGGTGTGTACGCGGTTCGACGGCGCGGTGGTGAGTGGCGCGGTCAACACGCACGTGGCATCTCCGGCGTGATCGAAAGCCTTCGGTCTCGACTGCCGGGGAAGTTCGCCAACCTGGTAGAGGTCGCCCTCGGGCGTCGCGACTGACACGCGGTCAGCGCTGCCATCGGCGGGATGCGAGGCCAGCCAGACGGTTTCGCCGGCGGTGACAGCCGCTTCCAGTGCGCACCATCGAAGCACGTCGTGGTCCAGCGGTGCCGCAATGACGACGCGTCGGTCATCTGCGATGGCGAGATCGACGGCCACGGGGCCGATCAGAAGAGAGGCGCGTCGTATTGGATCGTCCAGGACGATCTCGGTGTCGGTGAGCGTGCGACGGAATGGTATTCGTCGCCCGCTCGGTCGGGACAGCTGTGCCACGGCCGCGCAGATCCCCGTGCCCTCGTGGATCTCCATGGCGGTGATGACGCCGGCCGCATGGTGCGCTTCGCCGGAGCTGACACCCGCCGAGTAGAGCGCGCGGTAACAGGTCTCGCCGATCTCGCGGACCGCTACCCGAGTGTGTCCGTCCTGTGCGATGGCGATGTGGTCGTCGCAGCGGTCGTTCAGCGTCGTCATATCCGTGGCTCCGATCCGTGCGGGTGCAGAGCCTGGTCGAAGAGCCGCAGCCAGTTCTCGCCGAGGATCTGGCCGACGACGCTGTCGTCCAGTCCGGCGTCTTGCAAACCCTCGGTCAGAGCGGGAAAGTCGGCCGGACTGCTGAACCAGGCCGGCCACATCGGCCATGCCGGTTCGACGGGATTGTGATGCGCGGGGCGCCACCGGCCGTTGCGCAGCCAGCCGACATAGTCTTCCGACCAGTTCCTTGTGCAGTCACTGCCGATGGCGACATGATCAGGTCCGATCTGGTCGACGAGCTTGACGATCATCGACGCAAACTGTCGCAGCGTCGTGGTCTCCCCGCCGAGGACGTTGGGATAGAGGCAACAACCGATGACGCCGCCGCGCGCGGCCAGCGCGTCGATGACCTCGCTGGGCTTGTTCCGTGGACTGTCGACGAACCACGTCGGGTTCGAATGGGTGATTGCGACGGGTGCCGACGACGCATCGATGGCGTCCAGGCATGTCCGATTACCGACGTGTGAGAGGTCGACCAGCATGCCGACCCGGTTCATTTCGCCGACGATGATCCGTCCGAACGCCGTCAGGCCTGAGTCGTGCTCGTCGTAACAGGCTCCGCCGACCAGGTTTTGGATGTTGTACGTGAGTTGGGCGATCCGCACGCCGAGCCGGTGGAACACCTCGACGAGGCGGTAGTCGTCGCCGAACGGCGACGAATTCTGGAATCCGAGTAACACCCCGATGCGGCCGTCGCGCTTGGCCTGGCGGATCTGCGCGGAGTTCTCTGCCAGCGTGACGATGTCGTCATTCGCGGCAGCGAGCTGGTACCACTGGGCGATCTCGCGGATGGTCTCGGTCGGGCCGTCCCACACCGCGCACGTGGCGTTGACGCCGGTGACCCCTCCATCCCGGAGCTCCTCGAGGACCTTGCGGTCCCAGTTGTTGATCTGGAGCCCGTCGACGACGAGCATCTCGGTGTGGGCAAGCCTAGGCATCGAAGCCCTTTCGCGGTTTGGGGAGGAACATCCAGTCGTCGTCGGTGCCGGCGGCCACATCCGAGGCGCGCGGGGCGCCGGAGTACAGCGTGACCCGCAGCCAGTCAGTCGACTGGGGCACGTAGTTCTCCATGCCGTACATGGCCAGCTGGAACCGTTGCAGATTGAGCGGAAGGAAATCGCGTGCCAGCAGGTTGGTGCGCACTTCCCCGTAGGGCACGGTGGCCAAACCCTGCACGCGCGCGACAGTTCCACGGTGCCAGGGGAAATCGACCAGGAAGTCGGCGACCGTCCGAGTGCCGGCGAATCCACGGAGATCGGTGTACAGCCCGTGCACCGCACGCGCGATGTCGACCGGGTGCTCGACGTGTTCGCCAGGATCGATACCGCGGCGCCCCCGGCGTGGTTCTTCGTTGTTCTCTGAGGAGAACCAGAAGTACGCCTGTGCGTCGGGATCGTCGAAGTCGGTGCGCAGGGCCCAGTCGTAGTCGCGGCGGACCGTCTGGAGCAGGGTGGCACAGCTCTGGGTCGGCTGGGCGGCTGAGTGCTGTTCGCAGTACAGCAGGTTCTCGATGTCGAGATCGAGGTCATGGTCGACCTCGACGATCACCGAGTCGACCACGGCGCGGGTTTCCGTGCCCAGGGCCGCGGCCGCGGAATGCAATGATTCCCAGGCCCGATCGGTGGCAGCGCCGGCGATGGTGCCGTGCGTGATGTACTCGGTCAGGAGATGTTCGACCGTTTCGAGGTCATCGGCCAGGTCGGCGCTCGCAACAAAGGGCGCCGTCGCGGCGCCGGCCCGGTCGCGGAAATAGCGGACTGCCCGGGACAGCAGCGCCGCCGCGGCGCGGACACGATCGTCGGTGGGCTCAGTATGCTGTGAAAGCGCATGTGCGAGCGGCAGTTCACGCGCCGCGCACCACGCGTCGAGAACCCGGGGATGGTTGACGACGTAGGGGACCATGCCCAGGCCCGTCGCATTGCCGAGACCGAAGTATCGACGCCACTGGTCATCGAGTGTGGCTGACAACGGGTTTCGGACGCGCGCGCAGTGCTCGACGAGGTCGTAGCTCAGCTCCCGCAACAACCACGCCGTGAGCATGTGCGCCCGGTAGGGCAGGCGCAGCGGGTGGGTGGTGTTCAGCCGGTCGAAATCCGCCAGACCGAACTTGCCGTTGCTGTAGAAGGCGGTGCTGCGCAGGACATAGGCCGATTCACCGATGGTGTCGGGATCCGGCTGAAGCCCACAACTGAGACGGTCGACGACATACTCGAAGAACCGGGCGCTGCGGTTCGCCCGAGTCCAGATCAGCGTTCCGTCGTCGGCTCGGCCCCGCTCCTGACGTGGAACCTGTCGGCGGAGCTCGGTGAGACGTTCGGCGGTCAGCGGGCCTTCGATCAGCGCGGCGGTGACGTCCCAGCTCGTGGCGATCACGCGGTCGGTGCGGTCGCCGTCGGTCAGGGTCGTAGAGAATGCGACGAACCGCAGGGTGCGGTCGGCGATGTCGACGCGATAGACGATCTCGCCGCGGCCGGCATCATCGAGATCTGCTGTCTCGCGCACGACCCGCCACCGCTGCGCCGCAGCCGTTCGCAGGAAACTGCGTGCGAAGCTGTGTCGGGTGTATCGCGCCGCGCCCAACTCGGCTGGATCGAGAACCTGGGCCGCCGGGCGGGCCAATGTCTGTGCGGTGCGCAGTGTTTCGGTGGGCCTCATGATCGGGCACGCTCCGTGCCCGGGCGGATGTAGGCCGTCTTGCCCCAGGTGAAGAAGTCGGCGCTACTGGCTGCGTTCTGCTCGCGCGGCGCGGGGAACGACGAATCCTTCAGACCCCCGAACGGGGCGTGCAGTTCCGAACCGGTGTTTGGGGCGTTGACCTTGATGAGACCCGCCTCGACGTCGCGGATGCATCGCCGGATGGCGCGTTCGTCGCTGGTGAACACGGCCGCGGTGAGTCCGAACGAGGTGGCATTGGCGATGTCGATCGCCTCGTCGAGGTCGGCGGCGCGCAGCACCGTCACGACCGGCCCGAAGACTTCCTCGCGACAGATGGTCAGGTCGGTCGTGCCGCCGAGCAGGGTCGGCGCCACGTAGGCGTCGCCGGAGTCGGGAGTGCGCGCACGGGCGAGCAAGGTCGCGCCTTGTGCCAGCGCCTGATCGATCGACGCGGTGACCTCTGCTGCCGCCCGGGCTGAGACCAACGGCCCGATCTGAGTGTCGGAATCCAATCCGTCACCCACCACGAGCGCCTCGACCCGCGGTGTCATCGCCGCGACGAGAGCGTCGTAGGCGGACCCGACCGCGATGATCCGCCGTGTCGCGGTGCACTTCTGACCCGTGCTGCCCATCGCCGCCGCCGTGATGATGCTCGCCGTCGTGGCCGGATCGGCATCGGGCAGCACGATCGCGGCGTTGTGACCGCCGAGTTCCATCTGCAGCTTGGCCCCGCGCGGTGACGCGACCGCCTGGATCGACCGCCCGACGGGCACGGACCCGGTGAAGGTGATCCCCGATATCTCCGGTCGCGCGACGAGTTCGGCGCCGATGCTCCCCGGACCCAGAATCATGTTGAGCACGCCGTCGGGGATACCGGCATCGACGAAAACCTCGGCCAATGCGACGGCGACGGCGACGGTGTCGCTGGCCGGTTTCCACACGATCGTGTTGCCCCACAGGAGCGCCGGCGCCAACTTCCACGCCGGAATCTGCAATGGAAAATTCCACGGTGTGATCGCAGCGACCACGCCAAGGGGCCGGCGAACCGTGCGGATCAGTTCGTCCGGATGTGACGACGGATAGGTGGCCCCGTCGGCGTTGCGGCCTTGTGCGGCGTGGTAGTAGAGCGTCTCGACGGAGGCGCCGACCTCGGCACGCGACTCAGGCAGCGTCTTGCCCTGTTCGCGTGTCATCAATTGGGCGACGGACTCGGAGCGCTCGTCGAGGATGGCCGCAGCGCGCCGCAGCACGAGGCCGCGGCCGATGATGCCGAGCTCATCCCAGGGCTTGGCGGCGCCGACCGCGGCGACGACCGCCGCGTCGAGCACGGGCGAATCCGCCTCGGCGTACTCGGCGATCACAGCGCCGTCTACGGGGTTGACCGTCGCCCGGCGGGGGCGGTCACCTGACAGCCACTTGCCACCGATGAGGTGATGCAGCTCGGCTGGGTTGGTCGCTGCGGTTACGGATTGCACAGACGGCTCCTGGGTTGTGGGGACTGCATTCACGCTAAGCCGGAACAACCCGGTCCGGAATTATCTATTGCCAACCCATTGATACGTTGTGATTATCAATGGATGGAACTGCGCCAGCTCCGTTACTTCGTTGCCGTCGCCGAGGAGATGAACTTCCGGCGTGCCGCCGAACGGCTCCGTATCGCTCAGCCGGCGCTGAGCCAGCAGATCAGCAAGTTCGAGCGAGAGCTCAAGACGACGCTGTTCGAGCGCACCACCCGACACGTCGAACTCACCGACGCCGGCCGGATCCTGTTCGCTGAGGGGCGTCGTGTGCTGGCCGAGGCGGACCACGCCCTGGCCGCCGTCCACCGTTGCGTGCACGGTGAAGTCGGGCTGTTACGCATCGGCTTCGTGAGTTCGGCGGCCTTGCGCATCGTGCCGGCAACGGTTCGCGCGATGCGCGAGGCGTGGCCCGGGGTGCACGTCCAGCTGTCGGAGTCGACCACCGACCCGCAGCTGGCAGCCATCGCCGACGGCGCCCTCGATATCGGGATCGTGCGGGAGGTCGACGAAATCGACGATATCGTCGTGCGTCCCCTGATGCGCGAACCTCTCCTGGTGGCCATGCACGCGTCCCATCCGTTCGCGCACCGGACGTCACTGCGGCTCGCGGAACTGCGGGGCGAGCAGTTCCTCACCTTCCCGCGCCAGCGTGTGTCGCGGCTGTACGACCACATCGCTGCGCTCTGTCACGCGGCGGGGTTCCGTTTGGAGGCGGCGCAGGAGGCGATCGAGTTTCCCACTCTGCTGGGTCTCGCGGCGGCGAACACGGGCATCACGATCGTCCCGAAGAGTCTGCAGGCCTTGCGGTTACCCGAACTCTGCTACATCCCACTGGCGGATCCGCATGCCGTGTCCACCGTGTCGGTCGCCTATCGAGCCGATAGGCAACATGTTCCGGCGATCAGCCACTTCCTCGACGTGTCCTCGAACGTCGACTTCCTCGGCGATTAACGGGTCACCCCCGCAACCAGGAACGCCGGTGTCTGGCGATGCGGCGTCCGTTGCAGCACGTCGGCGACGATCGCCTCGAAATGTCCCAGATGCCGGTACATCTCCTGCTCGATCTCCGCGGGATCGCCTCGTTTGAGGGCCGCCAGCGTGGCGGTGTGCAGTTCGATACCCGCCGCGTAATCGTCGGGGGTGCGCAGCATCATGTCGTGGATCGGCGCCAACTCCTGCTCCAAGCCGAGCATCATGGCCTGTAGTGAGCTGTTGCGAGCCGCGCGCCACATGATCCGGTGAAACAGCAACTCCGCCTGCTCGGCCCGGTTGATGTCGTCACCATGGGCGGCCAGGAGGTCGATCGACTCCTGCAGCTCCGCGAAATCGTCATCGGTGGCGCGGAAGGCCGCCAGTTGCGCGATACGGGGTTCCAGAGTCTTGCGGGCCTCGAGGACGCGGAAGATGTCGTCGGCTTCCAATTCGCCTACGGGGGTGGGCCTCTCGATGAGTTCCTCGGGTACCCAGATCGAGATGATCTCGGCGTTACCCTGCCGCCCCGGCCGGCGCCGTAGGACGCCGGCGTCCGCGAGCCGCGCCATGGCGGCGCTCACCGTGGGGCGGGAGACATCCATCTGCGCCGCGAGCACACGCTCTCCGGGCAGCACATCACCGAGCTTGAGTTCGCCCGACCGGAGCCGCTCCACGATCTGGCCCACCACGTCACCGGCCACGCTGCGGGTACGAACTGGATTGAAATCTCGCATTCGACATTCCTTCGGTACGCGTGCTGCATCCAAATGGTAGTTGCGGTTGCCGTTTACGGTGAGGTGCTCGGGCCGCCCGACCACGACGTGTTTGCCCATGCTACCCGTTTAACCTCTCGAAAAGTGATCGAGCTGGCCATAAAAGGCCAATCAAGATAGCCTTTTGTAGTCAGCGACAGATTGGACGGATCTCGAATGTCGACAACGACGCCCACCCTCGCGCTCAGCGATCGCGACAGCGAGTACCTGCATGGCAGACACGGTCGCGGTGCAGCCTTGGCGATGCGCGTCTTGGTCGCCGTCGCCGAGTCGATGGGAGCGCCGAACCTCGTCGACATCGAGAGCGCGCATGTAGACGGCTGCCTCTATGTGGGTCCGGTGTCGATCGACTTCGTCCGGGCACTGGTCGACGGCGACGCTCGAGTTGCGGTGCCGACGTCCCTCAACGTCGGTTCGGTGGACCTGCAGCATCCGGAGAACTGGAACGGGACCGCGGAACTGGCCGCCAATGCCCGATCCCTGATGGATCTCTACACCCAACTCGGCTGCACTCCGACGTGGACGTGCGCCCCGTATCTCCTGCGCGATCGCCCGACTCTGGGACAACACATCGCCTGGGGCGAATCCAATGCCATTGTGTTCGCGAACAGTGTCCTCGGCGCACGCACCCAGCGGTACGGCGACTTCGTCGACATCGCCGCCGCCGTCGTGGGGCGGGCGCCGTTGGCGGGCCTGCACACCGACGACGGGCGTCGCGGCCAGGTGCTCGTCGACGTCGGCCAGCTGCCCGCCGAACTGACCACGCGGGACGCGTTCTTCCCACTGTTGGGACATCTGGTGGGGCAGTGGTGCGGCAGCCGCGTGCCGGTGGTCCGGGGTGTGCCTGGCGCGACCGAGGACCAGTTGAAGGCGTTCGGGGCCGCCACCGCCTCAACCGGCGCGGTCGCGCTGTTCCACATCATCGGTGTCACACCCGAGGCGCCCGACGAGACGTCAGCCTTTCGAGGTGGTGCCCCCGAGCAGGAGATCACTGTCACCGCAGCCGATCTGCGTCGGGCGTGGAACGAGCTGAGCACACGGCGGGACGGCAAGCTGGCGGCGGTGTGCATCGGCACCCCGCACTTCTCGATCGCCGAGTTCCACCACCTGGCAGCAATGCTGGACGGCAGGGAGATCCACCGCGGCACACCGCTCTACGTCAACGCGGGTCGGTGGGTCTACGCCGAAGTCGCCAAGCAGGGGATCGCAGCTGCGCTCGACTCGGCCGGTGTCACGGTGGTCACCGACACGTGCACCTACAACACGCCGATCCTGCCCACCGCGGATGGACTGGTGATGACGAATTCAGCGAAGTGGGCGTGGTACGCGCCGAAGAACATCGGAGTCGAGGTTCTGTTCGCCGACCTCGAGGCGTGCGTCGAGTCGGCCATCGCGGGAGAGGTGGTGCAGCATGTCGGTTTCTGAATCCGGCCACGGGGTTCGTGCGTTGTTGCCGGGAGAGGCCTGCGGGCCCGTCCTCAAGCTCACCGAAGCACTCAACGCCTGGGGTGGGTTGGACCCGGACACCGGGGTGATCGTCCATCACAGCCACCCGCAACGCGGACGGTCGCTTGCCGGGCACGTACTCGTCATGCCCGAATCACGCGGGTCCGGCACGAATGCACAGGTTTTCGCGCAGGCGTGGGCTACCGGACACGGTCCGTTGGCGGTGGTGCTGGCTGCCCCCGACTATGTCCTCTGTGTGGGAGCGGTGGTCAGCCGGGAACTCTACGGCGTGCACTGTCCCGTGGTCGTCGCCGGTGAAACCGTCTACGGCGCAATCACCGACGGTGACGTCCTCGAAGTCACCGCTACGGAATCGGCCGGGGCGCTGAAGTTGAGCCCCGCACCTGGAGTTCCCACGGGAGGCTCAGCGCTCCGGCCGCGGTTCCGTTGATCGCGGACAGCAGCATCTCGGCGGCCCAGCGCCCCTTCTCCATCAACGGCTGACGCACCGTGGTGAGCCCGCGCGGGGCCGCACTGGGCACATCATCGAAGCCGACCACGGACACCGATACCCCTTGCTCGCCGCAGACGTCGAGTGCTCCGAATGCCATCACGTCGCTGACTGCGAGCACCGCGGTCAGGTCGGGCGATGCCGACAACAGGGTGCGCGCGGCTCTGATCGCGTGATCAGTGGCGTAACCGCCGGCCTCCACCACCGGCACATCCGCCAATGTCATTCCGGCAGAAGCCAACGCGTCGGAATAGCCGGCGAGCCGCTCGCGGGTCACCAGGTCGCGGGCACGTGCCAGGCGACTGGCGCTGACCATCCCTGACGCGCCGTCGGGAGACAGTCGGTCTGCCACGATCCCGATGCGCCGGTGGCCCAGGCCGATCAGGTGCTGGGCCGCCGCGGACGCGGCCGCGCGTTCATCGATGCCGACCCAACCGACACCGTTGATGCGAGGCGCGTCGACGGTGACCAGGGGAGAGCCACGTTCCACGATCGCGTGGACGGCGGGATGGTCGTCAGGAAGGTTGAATGCGATGAAGCCGTCCACCACACTGCGTTTGAGGACCGCGAGCGCTCGTTCGCGTTCCTGGTCGGCATGGCGCCGCCCGGTGGCGCCAGCACCGAACGGGATCAGCGACAGCACCGTGTCCGCCATCTGGCTGACGTGCGCGATGCCCTGTAAGAGCAAGGTGCTGGCCGGGTCCTCCACTGCGTACGACAGCCAATCGGTGATCATGAGGCCGATGGCGCCCACCGACCCCGTGCGCAGGCTGCTGGCTCCCGGATGCGGGCCGCTGTAACCCAGACCTTTTGCAGCCGCGAAGATTTCGGCCCGCTTGGCGGCCGAGAGCCGGTCGGGATGATTGAACGCGTTCGACACCGTCGCCACTGACACGCCCGTCGCCACGGCGATGTCTTTCATGGTGACCACGCGTAACGTCTCCTCGAAGCCGTGGGCTTGTCAGCAGCGGAGTATTCCACACCTGTGTCAGGGACTGGTGTAGAGCGCGGCGCCCAGTCCGCCGTCGACGACGATGGACGCACCGTTGACGAACGACGAGTCGTCCGAGATCAGGAACCGGGCAACGTGCGCCACCTCAGCCGGATCGGCGATACGTTCGACGGGATAGAACGACGCGATCTGCCGCCTCGCCTCGCCCGGGTCGTCGTGTGCCGCGAAGTACTGCTGGACCATTGGCGTGTCCATGTCGCCGGGCAGAATCGCATTCGCCCGAATCCCGGCCCGCGCCAGCGGTCGGGTCACCGCGATGCTGCGGGTGAGCCCGAGCAGGGCGTGCTTGCTCGTGGTGTACGCGGTGAGCATCGGATCCGCGCTGACCGACAGGACGGACGCGATGTTGACGATGCTGCCGCCCCCGCCCTGCTCGAGCATCGCCTGTGCGGCGTACTTGCACAGCCAGAACGGTCCACGCACGTTGGTGGCGTCGATGGCGTCCCAGTCCTCGTTCGTGGTGTCCAGGAAGTCGCGTTCGATCTGTCGGCCCGCGTTGTTCACCACGTAATCTATTGCAGAGAAGTGGCTTTGGACCGACTGCACGGCATCGGCCACGGCGGACTCGTCGGTGACGTCGGCTGTCAGGACCTCCACCCGCCCGGGCAGGCCCAGGGCCAGATGTGCGGTCTCGTCCAGGCCCGCCGCATTGCGGCTCAATGCCACCACATTGGCGCCGTCCGCGGCGAGGTCGAGCACGATCGCTCTGCCCAGGCCTCCCGACGCCCCGGTCACCAGACCCGATTTTCCTGCGCACGAACTCATTTCACCCTCGATTCTTTGGTGGGGACTCTCGGCGTCGTCAACGTCAATCCATCAAGAGGCCGCCGTTGACATTGAGCGCTTCGCCGGTGATCTGCCGGGCCCGTGCTCCACCGAGGAAGCAGACGGCCTCGGCGATGTCCCCGGGTTCTTGGAACTTCTTCAGCGGCATGTCGTCAAGCCAGCGCTGCTCGATGTCATCCGGCGCCTCGCCGGTCATCTCGGACAGGATCTGGTACTCCCGCTGCTGCATGTCGGTGTTGATGACACCGGGGCACACGGCATTGACCCGGACGTGCGGTGCCGCCTCGAGGGCGGCGGTCTGGGTGAGCGAGATGACCGCCGCCTTCGACGCGCAGTAGCCGGCCAGGTTGGGCATGCCTTTCTTACCCGCCAGCGACGAGATGTTCACGATGCTTCCGCTGCGCTGGTCGACCATGTGCGGAAGGACCGCCCGCATGCCCAGATAGACGCCGGTGACGTTGACGTCCATCACCCGCCGGAAGGCGTCCGGTGATGAATCGACGATGGCTGCGATGTCGAGGGTGCCGGCGTTGTTGACCAGATGGTCGACCCGCCCGAAGCACTCCCGCGTTCGTCGGACCAGGTCTTCCCATTGACTGCCGTCACGTACGTCGAATCCCTGGGTGATCACGGTTGTGCCGTACTGGTCACCGAGGAATGCGGCCACGGCGGCGAGCCTGTCGCCGTCCAGATCGGCAAGCACCAGCGAGGCCCCCCGTGCGGCCAGTGCCGCCGCGATCTCTCGCCCGAGACCTTGTGCGGATCCCGTGACGATCGCGGTGTCGCCGGCGAAGTCCTGGGGCAGCGCGCTGTTCTGGGTAGCGGATGCGTGGGACATGAGAAGTCTCCATCAAGAGTTGAGTAAATCGATTTATAACGAGGTGGGCCGAGTCTGTCAGCATAAACTGCGGATATCAAGCTCAAATCCGGGCGAAACAGCCGAGATATGAATAAAACGTTACAGTGCTCTGGAGCACGGCCCGCTGGGCCGCTGTGTCTGCGTGGAGCCAGCGTGAACGCACTCGACCTGCAGATTTGGCGCAGATGACAAATTTCAAGATGACCCTTACCGTTAAAGGCATGTTCAGTTATCCTCTAGCGGTACAACCATGGTCCAAACAGCTGGAGGCCCCCATGCACGAGCCGCAGGCCCGCTTCTCCCGACGACGCAGTTCATGACCACCGCAGAGACCGCCCCGGCGATCGACCTCGCACCAGTAGCCGCCCAGCCCTTCGCGCGAAGACATCCGATCGTGCGGCTCGTCGGTATGCGACTGATTTCCGGCCTCGTGTCGATTTTCGTCGTCAGCGCGATCGTCTACTGGGCGACGATCGTGCTGCCGGGAAACGCCGCCAGCGCAATCCTGGGACAGAGCGCAACTCCCGAGCGCCTTGCTGAACTCACCGAGAAATTGCATCTGAACGACCCCGTGTTGAGCAGGTTCTGGACGTGGTTGACCGGGGCGGTGCGGTTCGACTTCGGTAACTCACTGGCCAACGGTCAGCCCGTGACCGAATACATCCTGCCCAGGCTCGAGAACACCATCGTGCTCGTCATCGTCGCGGCTGTGGTCTCGACAATCCTGGGCTTACTTCTCGGCGCGTGGGCCGCGTTGCGTCGTGACCGACCCGTTGACCACGTCATGTCGGTGGTGGCGCTGGTGGCGAGCGCGCTGCCCGAGTTCGTGGTCGGTGTCTTCGTGGTCCTGACATTCTCCGTGGCGATCTTCCACTGGTTCCCGGCAGTCTCGGTGCTGCCGCCCGGTGTCCACGCCTGGGACCGGCCCTCGCAGTTGGTCCTTCCGGCGCTGACGCTGGTGATCGTCGTGACCCCGTACGTGTTCCGGATGATGCGCGCGGCGACCATCGAGTCGCTCAACAGCGAGTACGTGGAACTGGCCACCCTGAAAGGCCTCAGCCGCAACCGAATCCTGCTTCGGCACGCCGTCCCCAACGCCTTGGCACCGACCATTCAGGTGATCGGCTTGAACCTGCTCTACCTGGCCGGCGGCATCGTGCTGGTCGAGACAGTGTTCAACTACCAGGGAATCGGCCTGGCGCTGGTCAACGCCGTCAACACCCGCGACGTCCCGGTCATCCAGTTCGTGGTTGTGCTGCTGGCCGTCTTCTACGTGGTCCTGAACATCGTGACGGACTTGCTCGTCCTGCTCGTCAGCCCCCGCAAGAGGCAAGGCCTTTCGAAATGACCCAGATCGCCGAAAGCACAACATCTTCGACCTCGTCGGCGCGCAAGCGCAGCGGATTCTCCTTGGTGCTCCTCGGGGCACTGCGCAGCAGTCGCGGGCGAGCCGCCGCTATTGTCCTGGGGCTCGTCCTCGCGGTCGCGATCATCGGCCCGTTCGTCGCGCCGTATTCACCCACCGAAGTCGTCACTGCGACATTCAACAAGCCGGGTGCCGGTTACCTGCTCGGTGGCGACAACCTCGGCCGTGACGTCCTCTCGCGCGTCTTGAACGGTGGCTGGGTGCTGATCCTGCTCGCCGTCGCCGCCACCGCACTCGGGCTCGTCGTCGGAACCATCGGCGGCTTGACGGCCGCCTATGTGGGCGGCAAGACCGATGCGGCCATCATGCGCGTCGTCGACGTCGTACTGGCGTTGCCGCAGATCATCTTTGCGTTGTTGCTGCTGAGCGTCGTCGGTCCGAAGATCTGGCTTCTGGTTGTGGCGGTGGGACTCTCGCACGCCCCACAGGTCGCCCGGGTGGTCTACGCCTCAGCCCAGGACGTCACCGAACGTGACTTCGTCAAAGTCGCCCGCCTGTGGGGTATGCCCTCCTTCCGCGTCATCACCACCGAGATCCTGCCGAACCTGCTGACTCCCTTGATGGTCGAGGCGGGTCTGCGGCTGAGCTACTCGATCATCATGATCTCGGGCCTGAGCTTTCTGGGCTTCGGTCGTCAGCCACCGGCCTCCGACTGGGGTCTGATGATCAATGAGAACCGGCTCGGGTTGTACACCAATCCGTGGTGTATCGCGGCGCCTGCCATCCTCATTGCGCTCCTGGCGGTCGGCACCAACATGCTCACCGACGCAATCGCGCGCTCCTCGCTCGGCGAAGAACGCGGCGAAGACGCGGTCCTGTCCAGTTCACTCGGCACGGTAGTGGAGAAATGACGATGACAACCTCAACAGTTCAATCCACGTCTGATGTGTGCGTTCGCGTCGCCGGGCTGTGCGTCTCGCTGGCCAAGAGCAATGCGGCCATCGTCGACGACGTCAGCTTCGAACTGTGCCGCGGCGAAGTGCTCGGCCTGGTCGGTGAATCGGGCTCCGGGAAGACCACCGCCGGCCTGGCCCTGATGGGCTACACGCGCCGTGGACTACGCATCACCGGCGGCTCGGTACATGTCGGCGGCCGGGACATCCTCGCCCTCGATGACGAAGGGCTGGAACAGGTACGCGGTCGCGTCGTCGCCTACGTCCCCCAGGACCCCGCCAGCGCGCTCAACCCGGCGATGAAGGTGGGGCCACAACTGCGTGAGGTCTTTGCCGCGCACCCCGATTGCCTGCCCAGCGGCGCCGACGTCGAGCAGACGGTTCTCGAGGTGCTGCAGGCTGTTCGCCTGCCCGACCCTCAACGAGTGTTGCGGTCCTATCCACATCAGCTGTCCGGTGGGCAGCAGCAACGGGTGGGTATCGCGATGGCGTTCGCGGCGCGGCCAGAACTGATCATCTTCGACGAGCCCACGACGGGACTCGACGTGACGACACAACGCCATTTCCTGGACACCGTGCGACGATTGGCGGCCGAGACCGGTGTTGCCGCCGTGTACGTCAGCCATGATCTGCCCGTCGTGGCGGAACTGGCCAAGCAGACCGCCGTGATGCACAAGGGCCGGATCGTCGAATGCGGGCCCACCCAGGAGATCTTCGAACATCCCAAGGATCCGTACACCAGTGCTCTGATCAAGGCCATTCCGTCGGTGCGGTCGGCGGCGTCGACCGACGAGCAGCGTCTCGTCGGCGACGGCCCTGCGGGCCGCGATGTCGCCCTGCGGTGCGCGGGCCTGACCGCTCGCTACGGCGCGCGCACCGTCCTGACCGGAGTGGACTTCACGCTGCCCGCCGGAACATGTCTGGCCGTGGTGGGCGAATCAGGTTCGGGCAAGACCACATTGGCGCGCTCATTGATCGGTCTGCACCCCGACTGGACCGGAGATGTCGAGCTCAACGGGGGGAGGCTCGCGCAGCGCAGCGACCAACGTTCCGACACCGAGCGCCGCGTCATGCAATACATCTTCCAGAGCCCCTACAACTCGCTGAATCCGCGCAAGACCGTCGGTGAGATTCTGGATGCTCCGCTGCGGCTGTTCTACGACGTCAACCGCACTGACCGAGTGCGGCGCATCAACGACACTCTCGCGGCAGTGTCGCTTGGACCGTCGTTTCTCAACAAGTTTCCGCATCAGCTCAGCGGGGGACAACGCCAGAGGGTGTCGCTGGGCCGTGCGCTGGTGGTCGAGCCGTCAGTGATGATCTGCGACGAGATCACCTCGGCACTCGACGTGTCCGTTCAGGCGGCAATCCTGGAGGAACTGCGTGCCCTGCAAGCTCAGCGCAACCTCTCGATGCTGTTCATCACCCACGACCTCGGCGTCGTGCGCTCCATTGCCCAGAACGTGATGGTGCTCGAAGGCGGTCGGGTCGTCGAATGTGGCACCACCGAACAGGTTTTGGAGCGCCCGTCGCATCCCTACACCCAGCAGCTGCTGGCCGATATTCCCGAACTGCGCGCGAGCGCGTGACCGAGCCGACGAGGGAGATAGAACAATGATCGGACGCGAAACGCTGCCGGGTCGCATCGACCGGGGTTTCAGCCGGCGCGATGTGTTGAAGTACTCCTCGCTCGGGCTCGCCGGCGCAGCCCTGCTCGGCACGGCCGTGGGTTGCGGTAACGCCAACCAGGCCGATGTGCCCGGGCCGTCCGGTAATCCCAAGCGCGGCGGGTCGCTGACGCTCGGGGCCTCCGGTGGTGCCTCCAACGACACCATCGATCCGCACAGCGGCCTGACGAACGCGGATTACCCACGACTGTCCATGCTGTACGAACCATTGGTCGGGCTCGACCATGAAGGCAAGATCAGATACGTGCTGGCCGAGAGTATTACACCCGACGCGGCGGGCAAATCGTATGTGATCACCCTGCGGGCCGGTCTACGTAGCCATGACGGCACAACATTCGGTGCCGAGGACGTGCTGTGGAATTTCCGGCGCATCTCTGACGAGAAGCTGCAGGGCGCAACCATTCTCGCGCCCATTGATTTCGCCGCCACACGCGTGCTCGACCCGACCAGGCTGCAACTGGTGTTCAGTCAGCCATATTCGGTGTTCGTGGAGACGCTGGCGGGTCTGCCCTACTATTTCATGGCCGGCAAGAGCTGGCGCGCGGACAACCCGGTTGGCACGGGCCCGTTCAAGTTCGAGTCGTTCCAGCCCGGTGTGCAGAGCAAGTTCGTCCGGTTCGACGGTTACTGGGACGAGGACAAGCCGTACCTGGACAGCGTCACAGTGCTGAACATGAGCGACGAGATCACCCAGGTGAACGCGTTGCTGAGTGGGCAGGTCGACGTGATCGACTACCTGTCGGCGCAGGCCGTGCCGCAGTTGCGGGCCGCCGGGATGGTGTTGACCATCTCGCAGACCGGGGGATGGGCGCCCATCACCCTGCCCACCAACGCCGCTCCCTTCGACGACGACCGGGTGCGCCAGGCGTTCAAGCTCCTGGTCGACCGCAAGCAGATCAACGATGTCGTCTACGGCGGTTTCGGTACCGTCGCGAATGATGTTTTCGCGCCGTACGATCCGCGCACTGCGACGTTCCCGCAGCGTGAACGCAATGTCGACGAGGCCAGGTCGCTACTCAAGTCGGCGGGCCACAACTCGCTCGATCTGACGCTGATCACCAACGACGTCGTGCCGGCGCAGCGCAGTGTGGCCCAGTTGTTCGCGCAGCAGGCCAAAGACGCCGGGGTCAACATCAGCGTGCAGTTCGAGAACGCGACCACGTTCTTCGCGAACAGTTACCTGAAGACCACCAACGCGTCGCAGGACTACTGGTTCTTCGTCCCGTACCTCGCCAACGCGGCCGGTGCCACGGTCCCCAACGCGCCATTCAACGCGACGTTCTTCAACAACGAGGAATACGGCAAGATCTACCAGGCGGCCGTGTCCACCTCCGATGCCGGGCGCCAGGCCGAGTACGTGCACGAGATGCAGCGCATCGACTATGACCGCGGCGGCAACATCATTCCGGCGTTCTATCCCATCATCGACGCGAGCACGCCACGCGTCGGCGGGATGGTCAAGGATGTCAGCGGTTGGCCGCTGGGGAACTGGAACTTCAAGAACCTGTGGCTCGATCAGTGACAGCCGCATATTGCTCAAAATGGCCAATCAGTGCGTTGAGTGCTTACCGGAAAAAGGTTGTCACATGAGTATTCCAGGTTCAGCGGTGGACACCGATGTCGTCGACGTGCTCATCGTCGGTGCCGGCCCGTCGGGAGCGATCGTCGCAAATGAGATGGCGCGCAACGGCTTCTCGGTGGTGTGCCTCGAGCAGGGCCGGTGGTTCAACAACAACGAGTTTCCCGGCGACAAGCAGGAATGGGAGCTGCTGTCGCAGCAGAAGTGGAGTCACGACCCCAATATCCGCGGCGCCAAGGAGGACTACCCCTTGGCGCTCGACAACAGCGATCTACACCCGGTGATGATCGGCGGAGTGGGCGGCAGCACGCTCTTTTACGGCGGCCACTGGATGCGCCTGCTGCCGTCGGATTTTCGGATGCACTCCCTGGACGGGGCGGGCGATGACTGGCCGCTGACCTATGACGACCTGGCGCCCTACTACGACAAGATGGACCAGGCCATCGGGGTCTCCGGCGTCGAAGGCGACCCGATGTACCCGGCGGGGATGGTCCCGCCGATGCCACCGCACCCGATCGGAAAGGTGGGCCGACGCGCCGCCGCCGGGATGAACAAGCTCGGCTGGCACTGGTGGCCCGCCCCGAATGCCATCGCGTCCCAGCGTCTGGGCGAACTCGCGCGCTGCGTCCGGTTCGGCACCTGCGAGACCGGGTGCCCGGAAGGCGCCAAGGCGTCCTTCGACATCACACATTGGCCGTCGGCGATCAAACACGGTGCGCAGCTGCGGACGCGGTCCCGGGTTCGGCAGATCACCACCGATGCGCGCGGACGCGCCGACGGCGCCATCTATTTCGACGCCGACGGAGTGGAACGCCGCCAGAAGGCGCGGCTGGTGGTCCTGGCCGCCAACGGTATTGGCACACCCCGGTTACTCCTGCTGTCCGCACATGCGGGCGCACCCGACGGGTTGGCGAACTCATCCGGACTGGTCGGTAAGCGGTTGATGTTGCACCCGAACGGCGAAGTCACCGGAATCTATGACGAAGACATGGACAGCTGGCTCGGACCGGCGGGCCAGTCGATTCACTCCCTCGAGTTCTATGAGACGGACTCGTCACGCGGATTCGTCGGTGGGGCCAAATGGCAGGTCATGCCGACAGGCGGGCCGATGCGTGCGTTGTTGCTGCACGACCGGGCTGGTTTCGACGACCAGTGGGGTCTTTCGGTCCACGATCGGATGTCCGAGACGTTGGGCCGCAGCCTGCAATGGGCGATCAATTCGCAGGACATGCCGGAGGACACCAACACCGTCACGCTCGACGACACCGTGACCGACTCCGACGGGATCCCCGCGCCGCGTGTCCACTACCGGATTTCAGAGAACACCCGTAGGCTGATGAGTTTCAACCTCGACCGCGTCGAGGAAGCCCACCAGGCCGCGGGAGCGGTGAAGACCATCCGCACCGATCTGTGGCCGGGCCAGCCGGGGCACCTGCTGGGCACCGCCAAGATGGGAACCAATCCCGCCACATCGGTTGTCGACCAATGGGGTATGTCCCATGATGTGCCCAACCTGGCCATCGTGGACGGCAGCACCATGCCGACATCGGGAGCGGTCAACCCCACAGCGACCATTGCCGCAATGGCCTTAAGGACCGCCGAATACCTTGTGGCCAACGCCAGCCGGCAGGAGATCTCATCATGACTCACTCATCCGCCACGGCGGTGCTGACGGTCGATGAGCGGGCGCAGCTGCATGCCCTCGCCGACATTCTGATTCCGCAGACCGAGACGATGCCGCCGTTGAGAGATGTCGACGCCGACGGTGGGTGGCTCGACCGAGCCTGCGTCGCGCGCGGCGACCTTCTTCCAGCGCTACGGGCCGCACTGCTGGATCTGGCCGGGGCAGCAGACCTCACCGCGGCGCTGCGTGGACTGCACGGGGCCGACCGCGATACGTTCGATGTGGTCGCCACCGTCGTGGCCGGGGCCTATTACATGGTTCCCCGGGTGCGTGAATTGATCGGATACCCGGGCCAGCTGAGGTCGCCGGCACCGATCGATCTGGCCGCCGACGAACTGTCCGACGAGATCTTCGAGGGTGCCATGAGTTATGCGGGCAGCTATCGGGCGGCCCCGGCATGAAACCACTGAATCGACGCTGACACACCCACCCAGAGGACAGGAACACATCATGACCACATCCGCCATGACAGCCACCGAATTGCGATCCTACGTGCGGGAATTCGCCACGGCCGTGTCGGGTAACTTCATCGACGGGCGCTGGACTCCCGCGTCGTCATCGGACACCATCGAGGTGTTCGACCCGTCGACCGGCGAGCTCCTGGGCGAGGTCGCGGCGTCGTCGGCCAAGGACGCCGACGCCGCCGTCGAATCCGCCCGGGCGGCACAACCGGCGTGGGCGGCGAGCACCCCGGCCGAACGTTCCCAGACGTTGTTCAAGATCGCCGACGCCGTCGAAGCCCATTTCGAGCAGATGCTGGCCATGGAGACCGTCGATGCGGGTAAGCCGGTCACCGTGGTCCGTGAGGAGGAGTTGCCCGGCAGCATCGACGCGATGCGCTATTTCGCCGGTGCCGGCCGCACGCTGTCGGCGCAGGCCGGTGGCGACTACCTCGACGGCGTCACCTCGGTGATGCGCCGCGAACCCCTTGGGGTGGTCGCCGGCATCACGCCGTGGAACTACCCGCTGCTGCAGGCGGTCGCCAAGATCTTTCCCGCCTTGGCGGTGGGTAACACCGTGGTGATCAAACCGGCCGAGACCACGCCCTACTCGACGGCCCTGCTGGTGCAGCTGGCCGGCGACATCCTGCCCGCGGGGGTGCTGAACCTGGTGTTCGGCACCGGTGCCGTTGTCGGCGAAGCACTTTCGCAGCATCCCGAGGTGGACGTGGTGTCCTTCACCGGTTCCATCGACACCGGCCGCAAGGTCGGTATCGCGGCTGCCGACGGTGTCAAGAAAGCGATCATGGAACTGGGCGGCAACTCACCGGTACTGGTGTTCGCCGATGCGGATCTGCCCAAGGCGCTCGACGCCATCGCCGCGGGTGGTCTCTACAACACCGGCCAGGAATGCATGTCCGCCACGCGGATCATCGTCGAAGAGTCGATCGTCGATGACGTGGTCAGCGGTCTGAAACAGCGCTGCGAACAGTCCGTCGTCGGCGATGCGCTTGACCCGAGAACAACGGTGGGCCCGATGAATTCGCAGGCCCAACTGTCCCGTGTCATTGCGAAGGTCGACAACCTGCCGGCAGGCGCCGAGATCGTACTCGGCGGACAGGCCGACACCGCATCCGGCGGATATTTTTTCCCGCCCACCATCATCGTCGGCGCCGATCAGGACGACGAGATCGTGGCCGAGGAGATCTTCGGCCCGGTGTTCACCGTGCAGGGCTTCGCCGACGAAGCCGACGCCCTGGCGAAGGCCAACGGCACCCGCTACGGCTTGGCGTCATCGGTCTTCACGTCGAACGTCGGTCGTGCCACCCGCGTCCAGAACGCATTGAACTTCGGAACGGTATGGGTGAACAACCATTTGGTGTTCGGACCCGACCTGCCGGTCAGCGGTTTCGGCCAGTCCGGCATCGGCACCGAGAACTCGGTGGCCGGGTTCCTCGAGTTCACCCGCGTCAAGCATGTGATGATCGACAGCCGCATCTGACCGATGCGCAGACCAAAGCGGCGCCCGGTGGTGAAC
>CAMFLL010000008.1 GCA_945957405.1 uncultured Mycolicibacterium sp.
GTCTATGGCGGCTCTGATCTCTGGAATCCGGCTGGTGACGCCCGTTGACGTCTCGTTGTGAACCACCATGACCGCCCGGATTTTGCGGTCTGAATCCTGGGCCAGGACGTCGGCCAAAGCTTCTGGTGAAGCTCCATGACGCCAATCTCCAGGAATGAAGCGCACTTCGAGACCGAGTCGTCTTGCCATTTCGCGCCAGAGAGTCGAGAAATGGCCGGTCTCGAAGCAGACCACCTCGTCGCCGGGGCTCAGCGTGTTGACGAGTGCCGCCTCCCACGCCCCGGTGCCTGACGAGGGAAAGATCACCACCGGACCCGATGTACCGAACACGGGTCCAAGACCCGCAAGCACCCGCTTGGTCAGTTCGGCAAATTCGGGTCCGCGGTGATCGATGGTCGGTTGGTCGATGGCCCGTAAGACCTCGTCTGGGACGTTTGTAGGTCCGGGGATCTGAAGAAAGTGTCGTCCGCTCACGGTTGTGTCGCTGGCCTTTACGTCGTAACTCGCCAAGTACCAATGGCCGGAAAATCAGATTATGTTCTGCAATGCGGAATGTCAATTCCGAATTTAACCCAGTTTGGGGGCGCGATCGGTCTACTGATTGCCCTCTGCGGCAAGGCTCAGAAGCCCTGCGAGGATGGCGTGGCGTGATGGACGACGGCAGAACTGTGCGTCAGTTCAGCCGTCCGGAAGCCTGGCCGAAGTTCGCGGTCAGCTGGGTCGCCGCATGTCGAAGCTTCGGGATTGCGGCATCGATGACATCCTCGGTCATCCTGCCAGCGGGACCTGATATTGAAACCGCGCCGAGAACGGTCGAGTCAGGAATCGCGACTGCTACGCAGCGGACGCCGACCTCCTGCTCCTCTTCGTCCGTCGCGTATCCACGTCGTCGGACCGCCCTGAGTTCGCGCTTCAGCGTCGGCAGTGATGTGATGGTGTTCTGCGTCTGTGACGCCATGGCGCTTGGCGCGAACATGACATCGATAGTGTCGTCAGGCAACTCGGCCAGTATCGCCTTTCCGACCGCGGTGGCATGAGCGGCGGCACGTCGTCCGGTTTCGGTGAACATCCGCATTGAGTGCCGGCCGGGTGCTTGGGCGACGTAAACCACCTCATGACCCTCCAAGACGGCAAAATTCGCGCTTTCCTCGACTTCGTCCACTAGCTGGCGCAATACAGGCCCAGCCCAGAGTCCCAAAACGGAAGTTGCACTGCTGCCGAGCGCGGACAGCTTGGGCCCCAGTACGTACTGACGAGAGGAAACCTGACGTGCGTAGCCAAGGTCGACGATGGTGCGCATCAATCGGTGGACAGTGGGCGGTGCCATTCCGGAGAGTCTGCCGAGTTCGGTAACCCCCATGACGCCATTGGCTTCGGACATAAGCTCGAGTAGGGCAAAGGCGCGGACAACCGACTGCACGCGGTCTCGGGAGCGGTCGTCGTCTGCCAAGGTCATCTCCATCCATCGATGACGGAACGTGCCAAGCGCATATTCCGTGATGTGGAAGTCTACCGTCGCTAGAGCGGCAGGAGATATCGACCGCGGAGTGTCGGTAACGGCGGGGGAACTGATCAATCTGGGTGAGCTATGCGCAATCGTGCGCTGTGAAATGCCGATACTCCGGCGCAGTTTGGGCGCAGATATTGGTTCGGGGATCGGCGGTACTCGTGGTTACCTGGCCGGGGCCGACGGGAACGCTAAGGCAAGCCATGGCTGATCGCGTCGCGACCATTTCGGATTGTGCGAATGTCGAAGCCCACAGCTCTGAGGGCTTCGACAGACCTTCGACATCACACCGGCTTGGTTGGCGCCTCGACTCCGACTGCGTGTGGTCGAGGCGACCGATGACCGACCACACGACTGGCGATTGGTGCCAGCTCCGCCAGTAGGTCGGTGGTCAACTGCAGTTCGAGGGCTTTCAGATTGCCTAAGAGGTGTGATACCCGGCGAGTGCCAGGTATCGGCACCACATCAGATCCTTGTGACAACACCCACGCCAGCGCCACCTGCCCAGGGCCGACGCCGAGCTGTGCCGCAATTCGTGAAACTTCCTGCACCAATTGACTATTCGCGTCGAATGCCTCCGCGACGTACCGCGGATGGTTCTTCAAGCGTTCGGGTACGTCAGTGGGACGCCCAAACGTGCCGGTGAGCAACCCGCGTCCCAGCGGTGAATACGGCACGATGCCTATTCCCAGCTCACGCGCGACGGGGAGTACCTCTACCTCGATATCGCGACTGAACAGCGACCACTCCGTCTGGATTGCAACGATCGGACTTACAGCGTGTGCCCTGCGGATGGTCCGTGGTCCCGCTTCGGATAGCCCCAGGTATCTCACTTTGCCGGCCTGGACCAGCTCCGCCATCGCACCTACGGTGTCCTCGATTGGTACTTCGGGATCGACGCGGTGGAGGTAGTACAGGTCGATGGTTTCGACCCCAAGCCGTTCTAACGAGGCGTTTGCGGCACTATGCACATACTCAGGTCGGCCGTTGAATTCCGCCTCACCCGGTGCACGTCCTAGGTTGTTGCCGAACTTCGTTGCCAGCACCACCTCCTCGCGATGCCTGCGGACAAAAGTCCCGACTACTTGCTCACTGTTGTACGGTCCGTAGCTGTCGGCTGTATCGAAAAGCGTGACACCGGCGTCGAATGCCGCCTCTAGAACATCATTCGCTTCGGTGGGATCGTCGACGTCGGTGGCAAACCGTATGCCCATGCAACCAAGACCGACGGCCGATACCACCGGCCCCTCGTCGCCCAGCTTTCGGGTGGGCATCGCAATGCTCATGTGTACCTCTCTTCACTTCTCAACCTCGTTGGTTTGCCGTCGAAGTCGGCAACCGCACGGCTCGTGGTCAGAACGGCCCGTTGACAGCTCGGGGTATCAAGACTATATCTGAAGATTCCGCTCATCGAAATATAGTTCCGTCATACGGAATACGAAGGGTTGATATGCCTGAATCCGCCGCTGCCATACAGGTGACCGCCCCGATGCTCCCGCGATTCGACGAGATTCTCACGCCGTGCGCTATGCAATTGATGTCGGTACTGCACAAAGCGTTTGGAGCACGGCGTCACGAATTGCTCGCCGCTCGCCGACAGCGTGTAGTCGCGATAACTGAGGGTGCAACCCTCGGATTTCTGCCCGAGACCGCCGCGATCCGCGACGATCCGACTTGGCGTGTTGCCGAGCCCGCCGCTGGACTGATCGACCGACGCGCCGAGATCACCGGGCCGACGGATCGCAAAATGACCATCAACGCTCTGAATTCGGGCGCGCGGGTATGGCTGGCTGATCATGAGGATGCCAACACACCGTTGTGGGAAAACGTCATTGGCGGTCAGTTGAATCTGCTCGATGCCATCAACCGCAACATCGATTTCACCAATGAATTTGGGAAAAGCTATGCGCTACGGCCGGACCCGGAGCTTGCCACCATCGTCATGCGTCCCCGCGGCTGGCACCTTCCGGAAAAGCACATGCTGCTCGACGGTGAACCCACCTCCGGTAGCTTGGTCGACTTCGCGCTCTACATGGCAAACTGTGGCCAGCTGCAAATCGACCGTGGCCTCGGGCCCTACTTCTATCTGCCGAAGCTTGAATCCTATCTCGAAGCACGACTCTGGAACGACGTATTTATTCTGACCCAGGACTTTCTAGGCATACCGCAAGGCACCGTTCGTGCCACCGTGCTCATCGAAACGTACCCTGCCGCTTTCGAAATGGAGGAGATCCTCTACGAGTTGCGGGATCACTCCGCTGGGCTCAACGCCGGTCGGTGGGACTATATGTTCAGCGCCATCAAAATGTTTCGAACCCGGGGTAAGGAATTTCTTCTGCCAGACCGTAATTCCGTAACAATGACTGTGCCATTCATGCGGGCCTACACCGAGCTGCTGGTTCGCACCTGCCACAAGCGTGGCGCGCACGCGATCGGCGGCATGGCGGCGTTCATTCCCAGCAAGGACCCCGAGATCAACATGCAGGCTTATAGCAAAGTGCGATCCGATAAGAGTCGCGAAGCCGCGGACGGCTTCGACGGCTCGTGGGTGGCCCACCCGGCGATGGTCGACCTTTGTACTCAGGCGTTCGACGAGGTGCTTGGCGAACGGCCAAATCAACTCGACCGACTTCACGATGACGTGCATGTGACGGCCGAAGAGCTGCTCGACATTGCCGCAACCCCCGGGACCGTGACCGAGGCGGGCCTGCGCAACAACATCAGTGTGGCCATCCAATATTTAGCCTCCTGGTTGCGCGGCGTCGGCGCGGTTGGCATCTTCAACATGATGGAAGATGCTGCAACCGCTGAGATTTCACGATCTCAGATCTGGCAGTGGCTACACAATGACGTTGTCTTGGACACCGGTGAGAACGTGACCAAGGCGCTGGTCGAGCGGCTGGTCGACGAAGAGATTGCTGCTCTCGGAGGGTCGCCGGATCACTACGACGAGGCCAAGTCGACATTCTTGGAGGTCGCCGTCGCCGACGATTTTGCCGACTTCCTCACTTTGCCCGCCTATGCACGGATGGCGTGACGTTGTCGTCTCACGTCAACTCACGACTTTCGCGAGATAGACCGCAGCCCATGAGATTGCGAGGTCGTATCGCTGACTCAGCGATTCACCGTCTGCTGCGTCGGCTGATCTGACGAAGGTGGATACTCGAGTACTCTCGCAACCAGCGGTGGTGCGATGACTGGCGACTGTGCAGCCCGTACCGGTCCCCGGACGGCGTTACGGCTCATCATCGACCCGGCCTTCGGTGCGTTGTTCTGGGGCAAATTCATGTCTTCGTCGGGGACGTGGATGCACGGCATCGTCGCCGCGGTGGTGATCTATCAGCTCACCGCGTCGGCGTTGATGGTGGGACTCGTCGGAGTAGCGCAGTTCGGGCCGCAGATCGCATTGAGTCCGCTCAGTGGTCGGTGGGCCGATCAAGGTAACCCTATCCGGCAGATGCTTGTCGGCAGGTTGATGTGCGCAATAGGCTCAGTTTCGGCGGCGGTGTCAGTCTCACTGTCACAAGGGATGTCGGGAGCGGTCACAGCCCTTTCAGTGCTAGTGGGAACGGTTCTGGTCGGAATAGGCTTCGTGATCGGCGGTCCGGCTATGCAGTCGGTGGTTCCGAAGTTGCTGAGGGCGGGTGAGCTGGCAACCGCCATGACGCTCAACACCATACCTTTGACGGTCGCTCGGGTCTTCGGACCGGCCACCGGCGCGTTTCTGTTGTCTCAGCTCGGCGCCACTCCGGCCTTCGCCATCAGCGGTTGTGGCCATCTGGTGTTTGCGATTCTGCTTGTGGTCGTGAACTTTCCACCTTTGAAGAACGAACCGCGCCCCGGTGTCGATTACCGGGTGCGCGCTGCACTGCGTTATGTGTGGAAGGATCGGACGCTACTGTTGCTGCTGGTGGCTATCGGAGTGGTTGGATTCGGTTCAGATCCGTCCATCACACTCGCGCCCTCGGTCGCCGCGGAACTCGGTGGCCGCACTGAATCAGTCGGCCTATTGTCCGCCGCGTTCGGTACTGGTGCGGCGCTCGGCCTTGCGGTTCTCGGAATCTTGCGGTCCCGATTGTCCTCGGCACTTACGTCGTCAATGGCGTTGTGGCTGTTGGCGATCGGCCTGGCGCTGGTAGGCGTCGGTCATTGGCTTGCCCTGGCTATGAGTGGGTTTGCCTTGGCCGGATGTGGTTTCTCGTGGGGATTGACAGGACTGAGCACACTGGTACAAAGCCGTGTCCCCGACGAGCTGAGAGGACGGATCATGGCGCTGTGGTCGGTGGGTTTTGCCGGCGCAAGACCCGTCGCGGGCGCGATCCTTGGCAGTACTGCCGATTTGGTCTCGCTTCGGGCCGCTTTTCTCCTCGCGGTGACACTCACGGCTATGACGGCGCTGTTGTGTCGGCCGGGTGTGTTGTCGCGACCGGGACCGGTTCCGCTCATCCGGTGACAACCGATGCGCTCGCTGACGAGCGGGTCGATCTCGATCGCGACGTTGCAGTTCGTATTCAGCTCATCGTGACGGATACCGTGCCGAAACCCGAGTAGGAGGCCTGCACCGTGATGGGCCCGCTTGCGTCGATCGGAGTCACCCAGGAGCCGGTGAGCACAAACTGACCCGGCTCCAGGGAGAGTTCTTGCGTGGCGAGCGTTCTCACCAGCCAGCCCAGGAGCTCGTACGGTTGGTCGTTGCTGGGTCCTCCGGGCATCGGCCTGTCCACCCACGTCGGTTCACCGTCCAGCTCGACCGTAAGCCGGGTGGAGCTGAGGTCGATCGTGTTGGGTGGTATCGCGTCGGACAGCGTGATTACGGCACCGGCCGCCGCCCCGTTGTCGGCGATCAGATCACCCACTGTGCTTGCCGCGGCACCGTAGCGGGAGTCGGCAATTTCGAATGCGGGAACTACGCCGGCGACCGCGCGGCGGACTTCCTCCGTGGACACATCCGCGCCGCCGAGGTGGCTGCCGATCAGCAGCCCGCATTCGGGCTCGATCTTGGGATCGACGAATGCTGACCTCGACAGTGTTGCTCCACTTGCTGATACATCGTCGGCGTAGATGCGGCCGAACACTGGCTGCGCATAGCCCATGGCCTGCTGCGCAGATTCGGCGACCAATCCGATCTTGTAACCGACGACCCGGTCCGGCCCCAGCAATGCGGTGCTATGGCGCGTGATTTGCAACGCTCTGATGCTGTCGAGCTCCGCCACCTGAGCGCTCGGCGGCTCGGTGACAGTCGCCGTGCGCCATGCGCTCACCAGACGCTGCGCGATCTTCTGGTTCTCGGCGTCGTCACCGGTTGTGCTGCCCATAACATAGGCCCTTTCTCATCATCGCACTGCATGGATATAGCGTTTCGGACGGACATCGACACTCATTCGCAGACAACAGCGGTGAGGGTGTCCGTCGAGTGAAGGGGTGTCGTGTAGGCGTGTCGCCTACCAGCTCACCGCAACGTATTTGGCCTCACAGAATTCGCGCATACCGTGGTGGCTGCCCTCGCGACCGAGCCCACTGGCTTTGACGCCACCGAATGGTGCGGCAGGCTCTGAAACCAATCCACGATTGATGCCTACCATCCCGACTTCGAGTTGCTCGGATATCCGCAGTCCCCGGGCGAGGTCACCCGTCAACACGTAGGCGGCGAGGCCGACCTCGGTGTCGTTGGCCCTCTCGATGGCCTCTGCCTCTTCGCTGAATGGAAAAACAGCGGCGATCGGACCGAAGACTTCTTCCTTTGCGATGCGCGCCTCAGCGGTCACGCCGTCCAGGACTGTCGGCGTGTAGAAGTAGCCGGCATCTGAAGGTCGTCCCCCTCCGGTCACGAGGCTGGCCCCATGCTCCAGCGCGTCGGCAACCATGTCCTGAATTTTCATCAAGCTTGCCTCGTCGGCCACCGGCCCGCATTGAGTACCTGGATCGCGCGGCGGCCCGACGACAAGCGCGCTCATCCGTTGCGAAAGGCGTTGCACGAATGCGTCGCGGATACCGTCTTGCACATAAATCCTGTTCGCCGCCGTGCAGGCCTGGCCGCCGTTACGCATCTTGGCCAAGATGGTCGCTTCGACGGCGTCGTCGAGGTCGGCGTCGTCGAAAATGATCACTGGGGCGTTACCGCCCAATTCCATTGAGCAACTGATGACTTGGTCGCTGGCTTCGCGGAGCAAGATCCGGCCGACCGCCGTCGAGCCGGTGAAGGACAATTTGCGCACGCGTGGATCGTGCAGGAGCGCATCGACGACCTCGGCACTGCGTGAGGTCGGGACAACGTTGACGAGGCCGTCCGGGACTCCCGCCTCGGCCATGAGCTCGGCGATCGCCAAGGCGGTCAGGGGAGTGGTGGGTGCGGGTTTGAGCACCACGCCGCACCCCGCGGCGAGTGCCGGGGCGATCTTTCGAGTGGCCATGGCGGCCGGGAAGTTCCATGGAGTCACCAGGAGCGCGACTCCGATGGGCTCGTAGCGAACCAGGATCCGATGACCCGCGGCCGGCGACTCGTTGAGCTCTCCGTTATTGCGTACCGCCTCCTCGGCATACCACCGGAAGAACTCCGCGGCGTAGGCGATCTCACCGCGGGCATCCGACAGTGCCTTCCCGTTTTCGTCACAGATGAGGAGCGCCAGCTGATCGGAGCGCTCGACCATCAATTCGAAGCAGCGGTGCAGGATTTCGGCTCGCCGCCGTGGCGGGCAACCGCGCCAGTCACGCATGGCTTTCTCGGCGGCATCCACCGCGCGCACACCGTCTACAACGTCGGCGTCGGCCACCTCGGCGATTACCTGTGTGGTGGAAGGGTCGACGACGGGCATCAGCTGTCCATCTGTGCCAGGCTGCCAACGGCCGCCGATGAACAGTTCGAGCGGCGGCAACCAGTTCTGCGGTGTCGGCATCATCCACACTTTCTCGAGGTTCGTCGCTTCAGTGGGCTTCACGCAGGGACTCACGGTCACCTTCGAGTGCGGCGTTCACAATGCGTGTGCAAGCCTCGGGGGTGAGTTCTCGCGGGTTGTTTTCGACGAGCCGGCTCGCCATCAAGGACAATTTCACGACCTCGGCGACGTCGCTGTGTTGCAGCCCCAGCTCCTGGAGCGACGTGGGAATCCCCGCGTCCGCCAGCAGGGTCGCCACGGCGTCGATGCCCAGGCGTGCGGTGTGCTCGGTGGCCGACACACCGCCGCCGCGACCGGTCTCCAGAGCGCCGAGCCTGGCTGCGATGTTGGTCATCTCCGCGATGCGGACGGGCAGATTGAACTCCATCACGTACGGGAGCAGGAGCCCGACGCCTACACCGTGCGAGGTGTGCGTCATGGCGCCCACCGGATATTGAATGGCGTGGGCTGCGGCGGTGCCCGCCGTACCAAGCGCGAGGCCGCCGTAGAGAGCGGCAACCGACATGTCTTCGCGAGCCGGTTGATGAGAGCCGTCCTGAACGGCTCGCAGCATGCTGCGGCCGATCAATTCGATGCCCTGCAGAGCGCACCGATCGGTGAGCGCACCGGCCCCCACAAACACCCGGTCCACCGACAGACCGGGTTCGACGCCGCGGCGAATTGCGGTGTAGCTCTCGACGCAGTGTGTCAGTGCGTCCGCGCCGGTGGCTGCGGTCAGACCGGCCGGGCACTCCGTGGTGAGCGTGGGGTCGACAATCGCGGTGTGCGGGATGAGATATGGACTGGAAATCCCTACCTTCATCGGTCGTGAGGAGTCGGTCAGAACAGCGACGGGAGTCACTTCCGATCCGGTACCCGATGTCGTCGGTACCGCCACGAGAGGCACGATGGCGCCCGGCACCCGGTTCTCCCCGTAGTAGTCGGCCGGCTTACCGCCGTGGGCCAGTAGCAGTGAGGTGACTTTGGCATGATCGATGCAGCTACCACCTCCGATGCCGAGGACCACGTCAGGCGCCGTCGACCGGGCTTCCTCAACGCAGGCCCGAATGCTTTCCGTCGGAAGTTCAGCCTGGACTTGGGTGAACGCGGTGACACGAAGACCGCGGTCGCGCAGGCCGTCGCACAGTTCGGTGAAGATCCGCTCGCCCGCCATCCGAGTATCCGTGCACACCAGCACCGAGGAACCCAGATCACCTACCGCAGCCGGGATTCCGAGTCGCTCATGGGCACCCACCACCAATACTCGCGGTCCGCGGAGGACGCCCGAGAATCCCCGGATATCCGTCGTAGCCCCAGTTGCGGTGGTCATCGCGTTGCCTCCTCGACCCCGCAGTCGAGCGGGTAGTTTGCCAGTTCATTGAGTTCGGTTAGCGTTCTCTCGGCGATTTCGAACCCATCGCGGTCAATCTGTTCTCGCCGGCGCGTCGAGCGGTCACCGGGCACGCTGACAGGGTGATCCGGATGCTGCGCCGGTGAGTCGCGG
The DNA here is from genome assembly GCA_945957405.1 of uncultured Mycolicibacterium sp. Classification (GTDB taxonomy): domain Bacteria; phylum Actinomycetota; class Actinomycetes; order Mycobacteriales; family Mycobacteriaceae; genus Mycobacterium. The sequence goes on from CAMFLL010000008.1 coordinate 9,884, forward strand.
ACTTCCTGCAGGTACTGGCTGACAACGTCGACAATGGCCGGGGCGCTCGTCATGCCGGCGTCGTCCAACTCCGGGCAGTCGATCACCACGAAAAGGTCACCTTTCGTGCTGTGGTGCTCGACGTCGAGTGTGCCCCTGACCGCTGTGCCCAGTGCTGTACCGGTCACCGTCGCGATGAGCACCTCGAGTGCCAGACCCAGCGCGTAGCCCTTCGGGCCGCCGAAGGGAGCGATCGACCCCTTCCTGGCGGCCGCCGCATCCGTCGTTGGCTCGCCCCTTTCGTCAAGGGCCCAGCCCTCGGGTATCGGCACCTGCCGACGCGCATGGTCGACGACCTTGCCCATCGACACGACACCGGTAGACATGTCGATGACAAGCGGGTGCGGAGTGGCAGGGACGCCGATGGCAAGTGGATTAGTCCCCAGCATGGCCGCGCGCCCGCCCCACGGGTGGACGAGGGCTTCGCTGGTACAGGTGGCGATCACACACTGGCCGCGTAGAGCGATCCGCTCGGCATAGGGCGCGAGCATGCCGAGATGGCTCGTCCGACGCAGGGCAGCTACGGCGATACCAGTCTGTCTTGCGCATTCGGATGCTGCCTCAAGGGCTCTGTTAGCGACGACGGGACCCAGACCATTGCAACCGTCTACGGACAAAAATGCCGAGCGGGGCCAGCGATGGCGTCCTGCTGTGGTGGGGTCGATGAGCCCGGCGCGGATCCGGGAGATGAGCGTCGGAAGGCGCAAGAGACCGTGCGACGGATGGCCACCGAGCTCACCGAAAATTAGCAGGTCAGCCTGCGCCTGAGCGAATTCAGTTGGTGTTCCAGCGTTTTGCAACACTCGGATCGCGAGTGCCCGCGCCTCTGCGACTTGTATACGAGTGATGAGCCCTCCCGGATCAAATACGATATAATTGCCCAGTCTGATGCCCGATTCTGCTGTCTGTCAAGGGGACTCGATATGGAACTGCCGCCCGAACGCCGCACGGGGAAGGTGTCAGCAGCCGAAGCTGTGGTGTCACTCGCTGAGCTTCCGACAGCGGACGGCGTTTATCGCGAACTGCTCAGTCGCTTGGTCAACCGGACAATTGCACCCGGGGACAAGATCAGCATCGACGGAACCAGCCGCGAATTGGGCGTGTCGCAGACCCCTATCCGCGAAGCGCTCGTGCGGCTCGCCTCGGAGCGTATGGTGACCCGCGTCCACTTATCCGGTTTCCGAGCCGCTCCGTTGCTGACCAGCGAAGAGTTCGAGAAACTCTTCGAGATGAGACTGCTCGTCGAACCATACCTCGCCGAACTTGCAGCCACCCGGCACACAGTTGAACAGGCCGAACGGATGAATGAGCTGGTCGAACAAATGCGCCTGCTCGGAGCGAAGATAGGCCGCACCACCTACGGCGAGTTTGCCAGTGAGGACGCGTGGCTGCACGATCTCATCGCCGAGGCCGCGGACAGCCCGCCATTGCGAAACTCGCTGTTACAACTGCACGCGCACGTCCATGTGTTCCGCCTGCGCTATGACGCGCGCGTACCACTCGATGCCCTGGATGAGCATGACGACGTGCTCTCGGCGATCGTCGAACGCCGGCCGACCGCTGCATCTGGAGCTATGCGAGAGCATCTGCGGGCATCACGTGCGCGGTTGTCGAAGGCGTTTGACTGAGGACCGCTATCCGACTGTGCTCGGGTTCTAAGCGAATTATCTTCGCGTGCTGATGATTCCGGTCGCGTGTTGACGAGTGCCCGGAATCTTGAATCACGCCCTTGTGACTCTTGACACAACAAGAATGGAAGCGTTAGATCCATTATCGGAATACAAATTCCGCATTGCGTAACAAGCTCGATAGCTGGGACCGCGACAGCGGTCCTGTTTCAGTCACAAGACGTGGAGAGGTCAAAGCAATGAAGCTTTGCGGCAGGACCACAGGTCTACCGCGCGCCCGCTCGACTCGGATACTCGTGGCGGTCGCCTCAGTCGTTGCATTTGCGCTCGCCGCGTGCGCTCCGACTTCGACCGGCGGGAATTCCGGGCAGGCTAGTGATGCAGCATGGGAGCCAACCCGACCGGTGACGTTTGTCGTAGCGACCGGTGTCGGCGGCGGAGGAGATCTGTTCGGCCGGGCAGCAGCCCAAGGCATCAGCACAGCGGACCCAAAGGCGAAGATCGCAGTCGAAAATCACACCGGCGGTGACGAAGTCGTCGGTGTCAGCTACGCGCTGTCGCACAAAGACGATCCGTACTACATGTTCGTCGCCAACAGCTCACTATTGCTCCAGCCCTACAGCATCAAGCCGCCGCCGGACTATTCGTGGGAGAGCTTCACACCCGTGGCTGAACTGGCCGAAGACCAGCAGGTACTCGTGGTACCGGCGAACTCGCCGTACAACAGCCTCACAGATCTGCTCGACGCGGCGAAGAACCAGAAGCTGCGAATCGCCGTGACCTCTGCGACAGGCACCGACAACGCAGTGGCACGACTGCTGGAGAAGAACCAGAACGTCGAGTTCCAGCATGTGATTCTCGAATCTGGGGCGTCCGGAGTAGCAGGTATGTTGGCCGGCAACGTCGACTTCTCGATCCTGAATCCGTCCGAGGCCAAAGGTCAGATCGACGCCAAAACCCTACGGCCCCTGGCAGTCTTCTCCGATAAGCGGTACGACGCCGGCACCGGGCTGGAGAACATCCCGACCGCCAAGGAACAAGGTGTGGATGTGGTCTTCGTTCAATTTCGTGGTCTGATGGCGCCGGGCAAGATCACCGACCAGCAGCTCGCTTACTGGGCCAAGGTCTCCGAAGACTGGACCAAGACTCAGGACTACCAGGACTACATCAAGAACAACTCGCTGCAGCCAGCTTTCCGCACCGGTTCGGAATTCGCGGATCTGCTGAAGTCGCAGTCGGATACGTTCAAGGAGACGTTCAGTGACTGACCCGTCAGCCGATGCGTCGGCGGCCATCCGGGAACGCGAACCGCGTTTCCGGCGTGGCTTGCCGTCGGTTGTCACGGGCGATCGAATCTTTGCCGTCGGGCTGCTGATCGTCGGTGTGATCGCCGTGGTGCAGGGGCTCGGCTACGGCTTCATCCGGCCCGACGGAATCATCGGACCTGGCTTCACGCCGATTGTCTTCGGAGTGATCTTATTGTTCTGCACGGTGATGGTTCTGCTGCGCTCGTTCCGTGATCCGGGCGAGAAGCCGGTCTCACTGATCGAGTCCCTGGCGGAGCAGACCATGCTTGAGGCCCAGGATGATGTGGCGCCAACCGACCGTGCTGGTAGCGAGCGGTCGGCGCTGTTAGTCGCCGTCGGTATCGGCATCGCGTTGTGGCTAGCAGGGTGGATCGGACTTATCCCCGCACTATCCGTCCTGGTCTTCGCGATCCTACGATGGATCGAGAAAGAGTCCTGGATCAAGTCGATCCTGATCTCGCTGCTTCTCGGCGTCGCGGCGTGGCTCATCTTCACTTACTTCCTGCAGGTGCCGTTGGATTTCGGCGTCATCAGCCTCTACTGGCACATCTGACGTGCCGAGCCGGCCACCGATTCGGCATCCATAACTAGAGATTTGGCGTTTCTACATGGAACTGTTGACCCATATCGCCACCGGTTTTGGCGACGCATTCACGCCGCTGAACCTCTTTTACTGTTTCCTCGGCGTCATCATGGGGACCCTGGTCGGCATCCTGCCGGGCCTAGGGCCGGCAACCGCGATCGCACTGCTGCTTCCGCTCACCCTCGGGCTGCAGCCGTTGCCCGCCCTGATCATGCTGGCCGGGATCTACTACGGCAGTATGCACGGCGGTATCATCACCGCGGTTCTAATTGCCACCCCGGGTGAATCCTCGGCAGTAGTCACGGTAATGGATGGCCACACACTAGCCCGAATGGGTAGGGCGGGGCCAGTTTTGGCGATGAGCGCGCTGGCCAGCTTCTTAGCCGGCACGCTCACCATTCCGTTTGTGATGATATTCGTGCAGGTGCTCGGCACGATCAGCCTGCACTTCGGGCCGCCGGAGATCACGGTGATCATCCTGTTCGGCCTTGTCGGTGTCGCCGGGTTCGTCGGCAAGAATCGCTTCAAGGGTTACGCCATGGCAGCGGCCGGACTCCTGATTGCCGCCGTTGGGCTAGATACCGGCACCGGCACACCGCGTTTCACGTTCGGTATCACCGATATGTATGGCGGGATCGATTTCCTCTACGCGGTGATCGGTCTCTTCGCGCTCGGCGAGGTCTTGCATTCGATCGGTGTCGGACAGCCCAATCCGATTCGGACCCGGCTGCGCGACATGGTGATCACGATGGACGACTGGCGGCATTCCCGGTTACCGATTCTGCGCGGGGGCTTCCTCGGCCTGTTCCTGGGTATGATGCCAGGCGCTGGGGCCACGGTCTCGTCTTTCTTGGCCTATGACATGGAGCGAAGGATCAGCGCGCGCAAAGGCCGGGTGCTGGGTACCGGCATGATCGAAGGGGTTTGTGGGCCCCAAGCCGCTGACAATGCCGCGGTCAACGGAGCGTTTGTACCGACGCTGTCTCTTGGTATTCCGGGTTCCGCGGCGACCGCAATCGTGCTCGGCGGCATGCTGTTACACGGCATTCAGCCGGGTCCGCTGCTGATGACCACAGAGCCTCGGCTGGTGTGGGGTCTGTTGGCGTCGTTCTACATCGGCAATCTGATGTTGGTGCTGATCAACGTGCCGCTGGCTCCGCTGTTCGCGTCGATTCTGCGCGTCAAGTACTCCTACATGTATCCGGCGATCATTGTGTTGTGTTTCATTGGGGCGTTTTCGGTCGACAACCACATGACCGGTGTGTGGCTGGCTTTCATCTTCGGAATCGTAGGTTGGTTCGCCGTCAAGTATGATTACCCTTTGGCGCCAATGATTCTCGGCGTGATCCTCGGTAGTCCTTTCGAACGTTCAATCGTTCAGAGTTCCGAGATCGGTCGCGGTAGCTTGACTGTCTATCTCCACCATCCGATCGCTATGGCGTTGCTTGCCGTCGTGGTGGCGATGGTGGTGCTCCCGACGGTGATCTCCCGACTACGACGCAGGGCAGGCAAGGCGCCGATCACCGAGCTGGTTGTCTCGCCGGATGTCGCTGCGGCGCAGTCATCGTCGATCGAGAACGAGGATGGGACCACCGAACCAAGCAAGTCTGGGGCACGTCTCCGCGGCACCGATTCGGAGCGGCCCGCCCCAACTGAGAAAGGAGATGACGCCCCGCTCACAACCAGGGGGCAGTTTGGGAAGAAATAGACACGAGGACCCGCGGGAGGCCAGTCCAGCGGCCATTCAACACAGCGCAGATACAAGGAGAATGCTTTGAAGATCACCAAAATCGACACGCACATCGTGTCGGTACCACTGGCGAATCCCTGGGAGATGGGAATCGGGACCGCTTACCGGCGCGATGAGCTGCTCGTGCTGGTCCACACCGATGAAGGCCTGACCGGTCTCGGCTCGGCTTACCATGCTCATGCCGCGCAAGCAGTCAAAGGCATCATCGACTACAAGGTGGCGCCGGTTGTCCTCGGCGAGGATCCACTTGCCATTCAGCAGATTTGGGAAAAGCTCTTCTACAGCACCGTCTACATCGGCTCCGCCGGGGTGCAGGCCCTGGCGGGCGTCGATATCGCGCTCTGGGACATTCTGGGCAAGGTCACCGGACAGCCGATCGCAACGTTGATCGGTGGCGGTGGCGTTGAGAAGATGGCGGCCTACGTCGGCTGCATGAGCATGGGCCACAAACCACTGCCCGACTTGCAAAAAGAGGCCCAGGGTTATGTTGCCGAGGGCTATAAGGCGATCAAGGTGCGCGGCGGCGCCGGCATCCGGACCGACCTGGAGGCGATGGCGGCCGTACGGGAAGCGGTCGGACCCGACATCGACCTGATGATCGACGTCAACGCCCGCTACAGCTGGGCCGAAGCCGTTGAGGTGTCAAAGAAGCTGCAGGCGCTCGACGCGTTCTGGCTGGAAGATCCGTTCGATTTCAGCATCCCCAACCACCATGACGACGTGGGCAAGTTGCGCGGCTTCGGACTGACGCCCCTCGCATCTGGTGGGAACGTCTACAGCCGGTTCGACTACCGCAATCTGATCAGCAGCGGCGGCGTGGATTTCATCACGCCCGACGCGGTCAAGGCCGGTGGCATCTCCGAGTCCTTGAAGATTGCCACGTTGGCCAGCGCGTACGACGTCCAGGTGGCGTTGCACACGCTCAACGGACTGGGGCAGGTCGCCAACGTGCACTTGGCTGCGGGTATCCCGGCCCACGTACGTGGTTACGTCGAGTGGGATCCGACGTCGCCCAACGAAATGCGTGACCAGATGCTCAAGACGCCGATCAAGGTCGAGAACGGCGATCTGTACGTTCCGACCGGACCGGGCTTGGGCACTGAGCTCGACATGGACTTCGTCAAGGAGTACGAGCTCAAAGAAGGTGGCGTCGAGATCGCGGGCAAGCCGCGCGGGCGTCGCTGGAACAGCTGATAGACCTCTTACGCGGTGTTCCGGTCCGGCATGCAGCCTCCTGCATGCCGGACCGGCATCAGTTTGGGCTCGCTTGCCACTTGTGCTGACCGCTGTCGGAGAATGCGCTCAAACGAAGCCGTGCAGAGGTTTTCGAGCCGTACAGCAGCGGTCGAGTACGGGATGCTTGCTGGCAGAGGTCCGGCCGCGTCACTATGCTCGATTGGAGGCATTTTCAGCGGCAACTGTAGCGTGAGCGTGGCGTCGCAGATTGGAGGGGAGCGCCCGCGGATCAGACCAGCTCGAACCGCGGAATCACGAAGTCTGCGTCAATGCGCTCGAACACGACTTGCACCGCGTCGCCCACCTTGGCATGTTTGCCGTCCTTCTCGACGACGTTGCTGAACATGCGGGGCCCCTCGTCGAGTTGGACGAGCACCACGTTGTACGGCACCTCGGTGGCGAACGCCGGGTGATAGACCTGGTGAACGACGATGTAGGAATACACAGTTCCGCGGCCGCTGACGGTTTCCCACGCCCATTCCTCAGCCAGACACCGGGAACAGATCAGGCTCACGGGGTAGCGCAGGTGACTGCAACCAGAGCAGCGCTGCAACTCAAGCCGGCCCTCGGCGGCTGCCTCCCAGAACGGGCGGTTGAGGTCGTCGATCACGGGTCGCGGCCGAGCGGTCGGATCAGCGGCGAGTTGGTCGGTCATTACCGTTCCCCCTTGGTCAGCACCATTGCGTTAGAGCAATTGAGGCTCATGCCTCGCCCGGTCACGAGCGTCACCTCGGCGTCGGGAACCTGTCGATTGCCGCAGGCACCCCGGAGCTGACGCACTCCTTCGACGATGTGCAGCCAGCCCTCCATATACGACTCCGACAGGTGTCCGCCGGCGGTGTTCACCGGGAGCTCCCCGCCGAGCTGGATGCGGCCGCCCTCGACGAACGCGCCTGCCTCGCCCTTGCCGCAGAAGCCGGCATGCTCCAGCCACAGCAGCACGCTGATCGTGAAGTTGTCGTAGAGTTGCGCAACGTCTATATCCTTCGGGCCGAGACCCGCCATACCGAATGCCCTTGCCAGCGCGGTCTTCTGGTGCGGTACATACCACCAGTCCTCCTGTTCGAGCGTTTCGGCGGTGTAGGCCTGGCCCATTCCTGTGATAAGCACCGGTGGCTGCTTGGCGTCCCTGGCGCGTTCGGCCGACGACACGATGATGCAGACACCGCCGTCAGAGATCAGGCAGCAGTCGAGCAGGTGTAGCGGCTCGACGATCCAGCGGGAATTCTGGTGGTCCTCGATGGTGATCGGGGTGCGCATCACCGCGTCCGGGTTCATCGACGCGTGACGCCGGCAGGCGACGGCGACCTCACCGAGCTGCGCGCTCGTCGTCCCGAACAGCGCCATGTGCCGGCTGGCTGCGATCGCGGAATTCGCGGCGGCCCCCGTCATGCCCCAGATCGCCCAGGGGTCAACCCATCCGCTCGGGTCGGCGAAGCGAGACCGCTGGGTCTTGGCGGCGTCGCCGAAAATGCACGCCACGTTGGTGGCCATACCCGTCTCGACCGCCATCGCCGCCATCTGCACGAGTGCACCGGCGGTGCCGCCACCCATCGACATACTGCCCGTGAACGCGGGATTGATGCCCAGCGCCTCACCCACGCGCAGATAATTCAGCGGACCTTCGGGCGCGGTGGTGCCCGGGAACGTCAGCAGCCCGTCAATATCGTGCTTTTCCAGGCCCGAATCGTCGAGCGCTGCCTTGAATGCCTGAACCGCGAGTGACAGCTGGGTGCTGCCGGGTACGCGGCCCTGTGGGGTGGCGCCGACGCCGATGATCGCGGTGCGATCTCGCATCGCTGTGGTCATGGTCTTGATCTCCTTTCTCGATCCATATGGCTTCGGGCGCTACCGGCCCATGAACTTGGGGGAGCGGCCGGCGGCGAACGCCTCCCGGCCCTCGCGCCGATCCTCGGTGTCGCGGATCAGCCCCCACGCGAGCCGCTCGGCCCGCAAACCTTCAGCGAGAGGAACGTCAAGGGCGGTGCTGACAAGTTCGCGAACCGCGCGCACCGCCAGCGGACCGTTGGCCGTGATCTGCTCGGCGATATGTGCTGTTCGGTTCATTAGCGCGCCGCCGCTGGTGATCTCGGAGACAAGCCCGACCGTCAGCGCTCGACGCGCGTCGATGTGGTCGCCCGTGAGTGCCATGTAGGTGGCCAGACTGCGGCCGACGGTCCGCGGCAGCAGCTGTGTACCGCCTCCGCCGGGAATGGTGGCGGTCCTTACCTCCGACAAGCCGAATTTGGCAGTTTCCGAGGCGATCCGGATATCGCAGGCGAGTGCGAGCTCAAGGCCACCGCCGATGGCGTAGCCGTTGATCGCGCAGATTGTCGGGGTGCGCACCGGGAAACCTTCCAGCAAGTAGTTGGAGTCGTATCCGAACTGGCCGACCGCTGCGGCCTCCAGCGGCGCGGTTTCCTTGAGGTCGGCGCCCGCGCTGAATGCCCGGTCACCGGCCCCGGTGAGCACGATCGCACGGATTTCCGGGTTGCCGTCCAAATCGCACCAGGCAGTAATGAGTTGGCGGCGCATGGCCTGGGTTATGGCGTTGAGGGCCTCGGGGCGGTTGAGGGTGATGGTGGCAATGGCGCCGGATCGTTCGACGTCGACGGTCATGGTGGTGTCTCCCGGTAGGCGAGAAGTTACGACGAGAATGGGATCGGCAAGGGAGCGAGCGCACCGAGGACCTCATCGGTGTGCTCGCCGAGCGCGGGGGCCGATGCCCTGATTCGCGGCGGCGTACGGGACAGCTTGTAGGGCGCTAGGCGCAGCGGCGGGTCGTCAGGGCCGGCGCCCGGTGCCTGAGCGTAATAGCCGCGTGCCGCCAGATGCTCGTCGTCGAGAAGCTCGGGGGCCGTGTACACCAGCGCCGCCGGTACGCCGCGGTCGAGTAGTGTGGCGACCACGTCGTCGGCCGCCCGCTGCCGTACCCACGAGCCCAGTGCGGCGCGCAGGGCCACGTCCGAGATTGCATCGTCGGCCGGCGCCGGATCGGGCACGAGCTCCCAGAGGCTGGCGCGGTGCTCGGGGCCGGCGCTAACGGCGACCCACTGTTCGCCTGCTGCACGCAGGCAGTCGTTGACGGCGAAGCCGTCGCGGCTGTTGCCGACCGGACCCGGGATCGGGCCGCCGAGAGTGTATCCGAGTATCAGGTCGCTGATCGTGCCCGACGTAAACTCGCGCTGGGATATCTCTAGGAACTGGCCCTGTCCGGCGCGTTCGCGGTGCAGGATGGCGGCGATGATGATCCCCGCCGCATAGATCGACACGACCTGGTCCGGGTAGTTCACGTCGCGACCGCTCCATTGCGGCCGGCCACCGGCGTATCCGGTGACGCTGGCCAGACCCGACAGCCCCTCCAGCGTCGAACCGAAGGAACGGTAACCGGATTCGGGCCCGCCCGAACCCTGGCTGCTGATCGAGACGACGATGATGTCGGAGTTGACGGTCACCAGGTCGTCGTAGGCGATGCCTAGATTGTCGAGGACCCCGGTGCGGAAGTTGTCGATGACGACGTCGGCAGTCGCGGCGAGTTGCAGGAACTGGCGGCGTCCGTCGTCGGTCTTGAGGTCGATCGACACGCTGAGCTTGTTGCGGTGCAGCACATCAAAGGCGGGGTTGTGGGTGGCGTCGTCCCAGAACCGGAAAGGGTCGGGATACAGCGGGCTTTCGACCTTGACGACGCGGGCACCGAGGTCGGCGAGCATCTGGGTGGCGTTGCCGCCCGCGGTGACGGTGCCGAGATCGAGGACGGTGACACCCTCCAGCGCGCAGTCTGTCGCATCAGAAATCTTGTTTACCAACACTTTTGGTAGCTGTGCGACCGCGTGGCGCAATTCGGCACCGTTCTCAGTGATGGGCGCGGGCCCGTCTGCGGGCGCGAACGCGGTGGACCGCAACGGCACACCCGGATAAAGAACAGTCCCCAGCATCGGGTCGTTGAGCGTTGTCCAGAATCCCCGCGCCGCGTACTGCGGTGAATCCATCAGGTCGGCGAAGTCCAGCACGCAGCCCTCCGGGGCGCCGGCCGCCTGGCTAAGATGGTAGAACTCGAGCTTCGAGTGACCTTCGAGCCAGCTTTCGATCAACCTGCCAAGCTCGACACTGTTCTCGCCCCGTCCCTTCGCGGTGGCGAAACGTTCCTCGTCGAGTTCGGCGATGTCGAACAGCGACTTCAGTGCCGGCCACGTCTTCTCGGTGCACACCACCCCGGCGTAGCCGTCCTGCGCCCGCAGAATGAGCCACTGCGACTGCCCGGTGCTGCGTGTGGGCACAATTCCGGTCGCGCGGTAGAACGCTCCGCTCTTCCACTCGCAGTAGGCGACGGACTCGAACATGGAGACGTCGACGAGCTGGCCGGTGCCAGTGCGGTGCAGATGCCGAAGAGCGGCCAAACATCCGGTGAACGCGCTGACACCCAGCATGGTCTGCGCCTGCGAGCCGCCGAGCTGCAACGGCTGGCCATCCGGTTCGCCCACCATGTGTAGCAGGCCGCCCATCGCCTGCACTACCAGGTCGGACCACAATCGGTCGCGATAGGGGCCGTCCAGGCCGAAAGGGGTCAGCGCTATCACCACTCGGGTGTCCTGTGCGCCGTCGTCCAGGAGTCTCGCCGCGGCGAGAGCCTCGGCGTCCCCGATCACGACGTCGGCCCGTGCGATCGCGTCCCGGGCTGCCACGCGGTCGTCAGGGCGAAACGCCCGCTTGCCGCGGTGGAAGGCGAGGTAGCTCAGAGAGCGTTGCGCGGGTGCGGATTCGAGTCGCCACACATTGGCACCCAGCTGCGAGAGCAGCATCCCGGCGTATGCGGCAGCGACGGTGTCGCCGAGTTCCACAACCAGCGAACCGTCCAGCGGCATTGAGTTCACGGGGACAGCTCCCGGATACGCTGCAGGTTGGTCAGGCTGTGATCGGTGGTGCGCAGCAGCACGTCGTCGTATCCGAGGTCGGCAAGCCACCGCAGACGCCGCATCGCCTCGGCGTGGTCACAGTTGAGGTGTAGGAAACCGTTCTCGGCATCGAACGGCCCGTCCTCAGCATCGAGGTCGACGTCGATGGTGGCCACGATCGCCCTCTGGCCGCCGAGGTTGCGGTACCGCTCGATCCCCTCAGCGAGCTTGCCGCCACGCCGTGCCGATGCCATCCACGCATGGAACTCCTTGGCTGCCCGAGGAATCCACGTACCGCTGTGCCAACTGCCGATGACGATCTTCGGACCGCCGAGCGTCGACTCCCAGGGGTGCAGGTTGACACCGTCCACAGTCTCACCGCGCCACAGCGCCTGCATCGTCGCCAGATTCGCGGATAGCGTTTCGAACCGGGTGGTGAAGTCGGCGCCGGCGGCGTCGAAATCCTCTTTCGTCGAGCCCGAACCGACACCGAACAACAATCGGTCCCGCGCCAGCATGTGCAACGTCATCACACGCTGAGCGAGTACGGCCGGCGCGTGCAGGGGTACCTGCACGATGCAGGTACCGAGTTCGACCTTCCGGGTGACGGCGGCGGCGACGGCCAGCGCGGCCAGCGGATCCCACGTCGGCCGGCGGCGGCACACCACCTCGTACGCCCAGATGCTGTCGAAGCCAGCCACTTCAATGTTGGCCGCACCTTGGGCGAGCTCGTCAGCCCCGCCCTCTTTACCACGGATCGGGTAGGGAACAACGGCGCCAACTCTCATCGGAGCTCCTCATAGGTCGACTGTTGCTGGAAAGGCACGGCGCCGGGATTGTGGTTACCTTGCCCGGGGATAGAGGCCAGCAGCCTTTGCGTGTACTCCTCGGTGGGGTGGGCGAAGACCTGCTCGACGGCGCCAGTCTCGACAAGCTCGCCACGGCTCATGACAGCCACCCGATGGGCGAGCTGACGCACGACCGCCATGTCGTGTGAAATAAACAGGTACGACATGTGATATCGACCCTGCAGTTCCTCGAGCAATTTGAGGATCTGCGCCTGCACCGAGACGTCGAGCGCCGAGACGGGTTCGTCGCACAGCACTATCGACGGGTTCAGCGCGAGAGCCCTAGCGATGGCGACACGCTGCCTCTGACCGCCGGAGAGCGCATCGGGTCGGCGCCTGGCGTGCTTGACCTGCAGGCCCACATCCTCGAGGAGTTGGTGTAGTCGCCGCTCCTGCTCGGCACTTGTCAGGCCCAGCTTGTTGACCACCCACGGCTCGCGGATGGTCTGCCCCACCGTCATTCTCGGGTCGAGTGAGCTCCATGGATCCTGGAAGACCATCTGGATTCGAGGGCGTAGCTTGCGCATCTCGCGGTGTCCGTCGGCCCAGATGTCGCGTCCCTCGAACAGGACCTGACCCGACGTCGGTTGTAACAGGCCCGCGACCATGTTGGCGACAGTGGACTTTCCGCTGCCCGACTCACCAACGAGCGCAAGGGTTTCCCGTTGGTACAGGTCGAAGCTCACTCCGTCGACGGCGGTGACGATGCCCTTCCCGCGGCCGCTGCCCCGGACGAACTCGCGGCGTAGTTCACGCACTGACAACAGCGGTTGCTCGGCCCGTCCGGATTCGACGCTCGGGCCACCCGGCATCACTGCTTCGCGCACGGCGGCAGTGCGCCGCGAATCGGGAACGGAGTTGAGGTGGCAGGCGTTGGCTCGCCCGTCGGCCGTATAGACCAGCGCAGGCGTAACCGTGCACTGTTCAAATGAGAACTCACAACGCTCTTGGAACGGGCAGCCGAGTGGAAGGTTCATGGGGTCGGGCGGATTGCCCGGAATCGGTTCGAAGCCAGAGCGTTTCTCGCTTACCGAGGGCGCCGATGCGACCAGCGCCTTGGTGTAGGGATGACTCGGCGACGTCAACACCGAGACGGTGTCGCCGATTTCGACCAGTGAGCCGGCGTACATCACCGCAACCCGGTCGGCCACCTCGGCGGCGACGGACAGGTCGTGGCTGATCAGGATGATCGCCATCCCGGTGCGCCGCCTGATCGTGTCGAGCAACCGGAGAATCTCGGCCTGCACGGTCACATCGAGCGCAGTGGTCGCCTCGTCGGCGATGAGCACGACTGGTTCCAGAGCGATCGCGAAACCGATCATCGCTCGCTGCCGCATGCCACCCGAGAGCTGGTGCGGGTAGTCGTCGATCAACAATTCGGGACGGGGGAGTCCGACCTTGCGCAATACCTCGATGCTGCGCTCCCTGGCGGCGCGGCGGTCGAGGCCGAGCTTCACGCGGAAGATCTCACCGAGCTGGAAGCCGATGGTCAACGCGGGATTGAGTGCCGCACCGGAATCCTGGAAGATCATGGCGATCTTGTCGCCCCGGAAGCGGTCGAGTTGCTGTCCGCGCAGTCCGGCGATGTCGATGCCCTCGAAGTCGATCCGCCCGGTGATGGCCGCCTCGGCGTTGATCGGGGGCAGCCGCACCAAGGCCTCGGCGGCGGTCGTCTTTCCCGACCCCGATTCGCCGATGATTGCCAGCACTTCGCCGCGGCGCAGGGCGAAGCTGACGCCGTTGACGGCGTGCAGTAGCCCACGTTTGAGTGCGAGCCGCACATGCAGATCGGTGACTGACAGCACCGTGTCGGAGGCCGCGGAACCGTCGCCCGCCGGAGACGGCAGGGTGTCCGGCAGGTCCATCAACGTTCGCTCCCTGAGGTGACTTCCCGCGCCCAACTCGCCACCACATTGAGACAGAAGGTGGCCAGGAAGATCGCGATTCCCGGCGCGACGACCAGCCACGGGGCGCTCGAGAGATAGTCGCGTCCGCCGGCGATCATCTGGCCCCACGACGGCGTCTCCGGTGGCACACCGAGGCCGAGAAAGCTCAGCGACGACTCGGCGAGGACCACCGCCGCGACCTCCAGTGCAGTCAAAACGGCAAGCGGCGAAACGATATTGGGTAGAACGTGGCGAAACATGATCCGGAGGTCGCTGCAGCCGACCATACGTGCCGCTTTGACGAACGCGAGATCGCGATGGGTGAGCGCGATGGAGCGTGTGACGCGTACGTAGTTGACCCAGCGCAACACCGACAGAACGATGATCAGGTTGAGGATGCCGCCACCCAGCACATAGGACAGGAAGATGTAGAGAACGAGGCTGGGGAAGCTGAGCACGGCGTCGACGACGCGCATGATGACCGTGTCGAATGCCCCGCCCTTGAAGCCGGCGATGAGGCCCAGCGGGATGCCGACGGCGCTCGAGAGCAGCGCGCCTGCCAGCCCGACACCAAGAGACAGCCGCGCACCGTAAATCAGTCGACTCAAGACGTCACGCCCGAGCGCGTCGGTCCCGAGGAGGTGGCGGCCGTCCTCCGTGACCGCGTTGAGGCCGAGGTTGGTGGCCCGCAGGTTCTGCGCGAGAGGGTCCATCGGGGCGAGGACGCCGGGCATGAGCGCGCAGAGGATGAGTGCCAGCAAGACCGCGACTGCGAATCCGAGAAGGATGTTGCGTCGCCACGAGATGGTCCCGAGCAGTTGGCGGCCCGCCGAGACGACGCTGATGGCAGGCGGGGTGATGGCGACGCTCATGTGAGCCGGACCCTTCGGTCGATGAAGCCGTACATGATGTCGGTCGCCAGGTTGATCAGGACGATGAGGATGGCGAGCAGGAACACGCAGGCTTGAACCAGTGGCAGATCGCGATTGTGGATCGCCTGGATCAGCAATGCGCCCACTCCGGGCCACGCGAACACCGTTTCGACGATCGCCACCGAACTGACTGCTTGGACCAGCTCAGCTCCGATGACGGTGACCACGGCCACGGCGATGTTCTTGAGGCCGTGCACCGCGACGACTCTTCGGCGCGTCAGCCCGCGCGCGATGGCCGCCCGCGCATACGGTTTGGCCATCTCCGTCTCCAGGCTGGTGGCCGTGAACTGGGCGATCCGGCCCATACCGCGCAACGCGACGACGACGGCCGGCAGGATCACCGCGTCCCAGGATTGCCGTCCCGAGGTCGGCAAGATGCCGAGCTGCACGGCGAACACCAGGATCAGGACCAGCCCGACCCAGAACTCGACGAGCGAGACGGTGGCGAACGAGAACGCCGAGATGATCCTGGTGATCGCGCGGCGCGGTGAGATCGCGGCCGCAAGGCCGAGCCCGACGCCGACGACCACCGCAAGCACGATGGAGACCGCGCCGAGTTCGAGCGTCGCGCCTAGGCGCTCCGCTGCGATAGGCAGGGCCGGCTCCCGGAACCGCAGTGAGTCGCCGAAGTCGAAATGCAGGACTCCGCCGGCGAATCGGGCCATTTGGACGAGCAGCGGGTCGTCGAGTCCGAGCTGTTGCCGCAGTGCGTCGAGCTGCTCTTTTGTGGCATCCACCGGCGCCATCAAGGCGACCGGATCCCCGAGGTAGTAGACGATGACGAAGATCAATGCCATCAGCACGGCCAGTACAACGATCGACTGAATCATGTTGCGGACAAGGAACTTCAACATCGTGGTGACTGTCCCCGCCAGAAGGTTCTGATGATCGATGCGGTCGGCATGGCTCAGTCGGTGGTGTGGATCTGGTCGACGACGATGGTGTAGTTGGCTCCGAGGTCCCACTTCATGTTTTCGGCGAGGCCGTGGGTTTGGCCCATGGCGGCGATTGGAATGGTGATGCCGTCCTCCTGCATGACCGCCAGGGCCTCCTGGTACAGCTTCTTGCGCGCGTCGAGATCGTTTGCCGCGAAAGCTTGTTTGACGATGTCGCTGTAGCGTTCGTCGCAGCCGCCCTGTTGGGTGCCTTCCTCACACATGTACGACTCCAGCACGCCCGACGCTGTGAAGGTGACGCTGTTGCGTACGGTCATGGTCAGGTCGTCCATCGCAGTGAACGAGGCCGGGTCGCGGCCGCCGTGTTCGCGGGCGCCGTTGACCTTCGTGCGCCAAGTCACCTCGTCGTCGAAGTTGGGGGTGACGTCGAAGCCGACATTGCGCAGCATTGCCGCGATGGCCTGATGGCTCTCCGCGGCCCGCGTCCAGCGGTCCGCCGCGCCGATCGAGATTTTGGTGCCGACGGCGTTGGCCTCCTGGAGGAGCTGCCGTGCCCGGTCGGGATCGAACTGCGCGTCTTTGAGATCCGGGTTGTAGCCAAACACCGCGGGGATGATCGGCTGACCGTTCGGCAGCTCGGCCTGGCCTTGATAGATGCCGTCGATGATCTCGTTCAGGTCGAGTGCATGGGTGACCGCTTCGCGCACCTTCGGATTGGCGAGTGGATAGCCGTCGAAGAACTTCACCCGCAACAGCAGCACCGACGAGCGCGCCGCGCTCACTTGATTGGGCACTTGGTCAGTGCTGGTGCCCGGCGGCAAATCTTGGGCGACGTCCACTTCGCCGGAGGCGAGCATGTTGATGCGGACGCTGGCCTCCGGGCGGAAGAACCAGGTGATCTCGTCGTATTCGCCCTTGGTGCCCCAGTAGTCGTCGTTGCGTGGGAACGTGAGCTGCTGGCCGCGCTGCCATTCGCCCCACTTGTACGGACCGGTACCGACCATCGAGTCGGCCAGGCTGCCGTCGGCCACACGTTCGGACGGCGCAATGATGGGGCGGGACAGGATGAACGGAAGCTCGGGATTCTGACCCTCGGTCAGTATCCGCACGGTGTGCGGGTCGATCGGCTCGGCGCCGGAGATACCCAGGGCTGCAGACTGTTTGGTTTCGACAGCCTTATTGAGCGATGCGGCGACGTCCTCGGAGTCGAAGTCGGTTCCGTCGTGGAACTTGACTCCTTCGCGTAGATGTACGACGAAGGAGTCCCCATCCATCTCCCATTTGGTTGCCAGCACGGGCACGACGGTGCCGTCGTTCTCGATGCGCGTGAGGGTCTCATAGATGTTGTAGGCGATCACCTCGGCCGGCAGCTCCTCAGATGAGAGCATGTCGATCGAAGACGGCTCGCCGGCGACTGCGACCCGCAGTCCGGGGCCTTCGCCGCCGGCGCTACTGCTGCCGTCGCGGGAACCGCACGACACAGCGGAAAAGGCGAGAACAGAACACAATACGCCGACGGCCAGGCGGGTGAGCTGCTTCACAAGTGACCCTTCTTTGTGACCGAAATCTCGAGCACTTGGTCTGCTACCATACAAGCTGCTGTCTGACAGGACAAGAGGCGCCGACAGGAAATCGTCCTCGGACAGCGATGTGCCTCACCGCGGCGTCATGAAGGCCAAATGTGTGCCATATAGGGCACTTTCGCCTGAATTGCCCGACAAGTCTGCCGGGAGCGTGTCGTGGAGTCAGTCCGCGGTGCGCTCGAGGGCGTCTATTGCGGCTCGGGCCGCAGCCCGTACGTGCGCCACGAGCAGAGCGGCGACCTCCTCGCCGTCATGACGCGCGATCGCCGCGACGATCTCGATCAGTTCCTCGGAGGATCGATGGCGCCGACTTGCGCTGGAGAGTGACAGACTTCGTAACAGAGTAATCCGCCGATGCAACATGCCGACCATGTGCTGCAGTTCAGGATTGCGGGCACCCCGGAACAACAGCTCATAGAACTCGGTTCCGACGGCCAGCTGGGCCGCCGCGTCATCGACTGCAGCCGTACCGCGCTCGGCGATCTCGCGTAGGCGGTCTATCTCGTCATCGGTCGCCCGCTCGACAAAACGGCGTCCTGCCAGCGCTTCGAGCGCCGCGCGGATGTCGTAGATGCGTTCGGCCTCCTCGACGCCTAAGCGGACAACGGTGCTACCACGCCCAGGGATCGAGACGATCAGGCCCTCGGTTTCGAGTTGGCGTAGCGCCTCGCGTACGGACGCCCTACTCGCCCCGGTGGCGTCGCAAAGCTCGCGCTCTACGAGGAGTTCTCCCGGCTGGAAACGCTGGGCGGTGATCGCTTCGCGAATCAGACCGGCTACTTGATCACGAACGAGAGAGACTCGCTGGACGGACCGGCCAGCGAAAGCGGTTTCCAGGTCGGACTGACCCACGGCACCCCTTCTGTCGTATGCTGGTCTGACAGCCGAATAGCAGACATCATAGATGAGCCTACAGATGAACGGTGATTTGCGCATCCCAATAGGCGAAAGGATCGTTGCTGTTGCACACGTAGGGCCTCTACGCAAGCCTGTCCGTGCGCATGACATTGCTCGCCGATTACCGGGACGTATGCGACGACTTCGCCCAGCGAGGTGATCGTTGGCTACCTGCAAGGCCGATTCGGTTTATCGCAGGGTATTTGCTGGCGCAGCTCCGTGTCTCAGGATGAAGAGTCGAGGGAGGCGAAAATGATTGCAACCGCGCTTCGGTAAGCCGCCCCACCAGAGTGTGGTCGCGTGCGCGTGCCGGGGCGATCTATGGGTGGCCGTCGGCCACTGCCCACAATGATTCGAAAATTTGCTTGCTGGTATTTGGACCGGTGTCTGGGGCCGCGGGCCAGGTGCAAGCCGAACTGCACGCCGGCGGATGTCGTAGGACCTGAGGCGATGCGCGTGTGGAGGAAACCGAACGAAAGGAGTCGCAAATGCTCGAGGGGTACGTCGTTGCAACGACGGGTGCTAGTGCTGGAATCGGTCAGGCCACCGCGCGAGCACTCGCGCAACGCGGCGCCAAAGTCGTACTCGGCGCTCGGCGAACGGATCGGCTCGCCGAACTGGTGGACGAACTCGGGGCCGACAACGCCTTGGCCGTCGAGATGGATGTGCGCAATCCGGCCGACGGTGAAAAGCTTGTCCGAGCCGCCGTTGACACGTTTGGCGCGATCAACGGGCTGATAGCAAATGCTGGGGTGGGCTATTACGGAAGCATTCTCGACCATTGTGACGAGCGGATCGTCGAGATGATCGATACCAACATCGCCGGGACGGTGTGGCCGATCCGTGCCGCGGTGAAGAGGATGCTTCCGCAGCGGTCCGGCGACATAGTTATTGTGAGCTCCGTAGCGGGGACTACGGGCCGAGGCAATGAGGCGGTCTACGCCGCGACGAAGCATGCCCAGATGGGCCTCGCGAACGGTCTCGACCGTGAGCTTTACATGAACGGCATCCGAGTCACCGCCATCTGCCCGGGCGGAGTAGCTACCGAGTTTGCGATGCAGCCAGGCGGCGGTCGTACCCACAGCTCGCCGGAACTAGCGGATATGCTCACTGCAACTGACGTCGCTGAGGCGATCGCGTTCACGCTGGAGCAGCCGCGAAGCGTCCGCAGCTTGATCTATAGGCTGCGCGGTGCCACCGAAGAAGAATAATCCATTAAAGCAGTCGACCAACGGCGCTTCACAGTTCGCACAACCTCTTACGGGATTGCATTGCATCGCAAGCTGATCGCTTACGGGATCATTGCTCGAGCCGCTGCACTACTTCGGCCAGTGCGTCGGGGTCGCCAACATTTCCGGGGAACACAATGAACGGAACTCCTGATGCGATCCCGCCCGTAGGCAGCCATGCCGAGACGATGCCAGGAAGCATCGAACCTTGCACCCAAGCACGTGATATCCCGAGCTTAGTGGCGACGTCTGATGAGGTGATTCCGCCCTTCGCAAGGATGTAACGAAGATCCGTTTGCTCGGCTGCGATTCGAGCGATTCTGCTGGTTGCTGCGCTCACGCCTCGCGCAATCTGGAGACTGTCCTCGCCATCTCTGCCACGTTGTAGCTGGCGGGTGGTTTGCAGGACAACAGTTTCGGTGCGAAGAGACTGGACTACCTGCGCAGCGACGGTGTCTACATACTGGTCGCCACCGAACGTCAGCACATCCGACACGTCGAGTTCGATGACCTTCAGACAAAGGCGCTCGTGCAGGATAGCGAGCTGTCGTGAAGTGACGGGTACATGCGAGCCTACGACGATCAAGCCGTTGCTCAATGAGGTTCGTCCGGCGAGCAATTCAGAGGGGATGATCGGCGGTGCGGCGGACTGGCCGAGGTAAGCGCGAACAAAGCTGGGGCCGACTCGACACACGAACTGACGTCCGCCCGCTTCGGTCACCCGAAGGGCCTGTATCAATACCCGAAGATCGTTATCGGTGACCGCATCGACGACGACGACTCCACCAAGCTGGATGCGGAGCAGTCGATCGGCGAGCATTGATGGGCCGCCGACGCGGATGTCGACTATGGTGAAGCGCTCGACGTGGTCGGCAGGCACTCGCCCAAGGGTCTTCTCCTCGACCCACTGCGCAAGGTTGGACTGGGCAAATCCAAAGGACTCGTCGAGGGCGAATTGACTGGCCCCAACTGGTATGTAACTGCTGTTTGGAATCCGGACCCAGTGGTCGGAGTTGACGGTGATTCGGCCGGCATCTATGTAGGCAGGAAGGACAATCACACCATCGGTGACTAGTCCGCGGGAGGCGAGGACCTCGGTGATCGTGTCCGTCTCCAGTGGAAAGTGTCCGCGCAGGGTCGAGTCCGACCTGCTTGCGAAGGTCAAGCGCACGCCGGCGTCAGCCGCTGCGTCGATGCAGCGCTCGGTGATCGTGCGGATCCTGTCCGCGGCGACGACTTCACTGAGACTTCGGGTATTGGTGAGCACGAAGAATCCAGTGGTGGGCCGCTCCAGCGCCCACCTTATGTCGTCAGGTTCCCAGGAGGTGAGCACGGGAACATCGGCGACCGCCTGTGTACCTGTCGGGTCATCATCCAAGACCACCAGACGTCGGTCAGGGTCGGCTAGCTTCGCCATTTCAACGACGGATACAGAGCGCTCTGCCGGCAAGCTGCCGATCAACGTATCGCGGTGCACCTCGATCTGAGGGTCGTGTCCCTCGGCTCTCGGTCCCATGCCTATCAGCTGTCCCGGTACGTGGTCTTGATTGATCGGGTGGGGTGCACGGTTACCCTCTTCTCTTGTTAACCAGAACTTCCGACAGTTCGACGTGTCTGGTGAGTCGGCCGTTCAATAGGTCTCGCCTCACGATGTCCGCAACCGATCGACCAAGACCTGTGAGACAGTTGATCCTTTATAGCTTCTACCAGTCGGAGTGTGAAATGCGCGAGATGCGTGGCCTCCCAGCATATCAGCGCATCGCGCTTGTCCTGGAGTCCAAGATTTCATGTCGGGAGTGGGAGCCCGGTCAGAAGATTCCCGCCGAAGCCGACCTGGCTGCCGAGTACGGAGTCAGTGTCATGACGGCGCGACAGGCCCTGAGCGTCCTTGCTTCGGATGGCTTGCTTGAGCGCCGACAAGGCCATGGCACCTTCGTCGCTTTGACTCCCGACCGACCACGCGCGCCCAAGACCGTCAACCTATCGGCGTCGATCTCCGAAGCTACGCACG
Source organism: uncultured Mycolicibacterium sp. (assembly GCA_945957405.1). Taxonomy (GTDB): domain Bacteria; phylum Actinomycetota; class Actinomycetes; order Mycobacteriales; family Mycobacteriaceae; genus Mycobacterium. Next base: position 31,601 of record CAMFLL010000008.1, read on the forward strand.
AGACCCAAACTGTGCCGGCGCAACTGATCGACGCCGAACCAGTGCGAGGACCGAAGTGGGTTTTCGACGCGCTTGGCTTGAGCGATCAGGATGCCGTGACCAGGGTTCGCCGCATCCGCGTGTCGCCTGAGGGGCCCCTGTCATACACGATCAGCTACATGTCGGAGTTGTTTGGGAGCAGCTTGACGGCCAAGGACCTGCGTGAAGACAGCCTCGTGGGCCGGCTAGAGAAAAGGCACCATCTGCACTTCCCGCGTGCGATACAAACCATACAGGCGACCGTGGCGGATCCTGAATCCGCGAAGGCACTCGAGGTGGCCATCGGCACACCGTTGATGCTTGTTGAGCGCTCGTATCAACTTGAGGCGGGGAAAGTCGGGTACATATCGGTCGCGCGATATCCCAGCAATTTGTTCCACTTCCGTCTGTCACTGACCAGGGACAGTCCGAGCATTGAGGACTGGAGCGTTGCCGGTAGCACCACGCGCTGATTCGTCGTTCAAGACAGTGGCATCAGCATCCTCTTCATCGAAGAGTCCAGTGCTCCAGCTCATCAAACTCAGAGGAGACCGTCAGCGCGCAGTCTCCGTATAAGCGCACACCACCTCTCATCGCATCTACATCCCTCAGCTGTGGCCGCAGCCAACGCAAAGGGTGGAAAAGTAAACAATAGTAGTGAGTTTTCCTCCGCGCCAAGGTGTTCGATGCAGCTGCTGCGCCGTGCGCGGGCACGAGTCCTTTGACGTCCGAGCAACGTGTTTCGCCGAATCGTTGCCCGGTTGACCGGCGTAGAGTATCGTCAAACATCTAGCTAACTAGAGGACTAGATGTCCTTTCGGCGAAGTGTTTGAAGCTGTCGGTGTCGAAGTATGAGGAGATGGCGTGGTCGGCTTGACTGTTGAGCAGCTCGAATCGTTCAACCAGCAGGGATTCGTCGTGGTTGACGATGTGGTAGATCCCGAGGCGGACCTCGATCCGATCGTGCGTGAGTACGAGGGAGTGCTAGACAGGCTTGCGGACGACCTGTTCAAGTCCGGCGTCATTTCGTCGCGTTACGAAGGATTGTCGCTGTCGGAGCGATTGACTCGGGTATATGCCGAAAGCGGGCGCTCGCATCAACAGTGGTTCGACCCGAGCTTGCCGCAGACAGGTATCAAGGTCGATACCCCGATGTGGACGGGCCCTGCAATGTTTCGTTTGTTTCGCAACGAAGGTCTGCTCGACCGGTTGGAATCGTTATTGGGGTCGGAGATCATGTCGAACCCGGTGCAGCACGTGCGAATCAAGCCACCAGAACACTTGATGCCCGCGGCGGTGAAGGTGGGCAAGGGTGGCGGTGGTGCCACTCCGTGGCATCAGGACAACGGTGTGGTTACCGAGGATGCTGACGAAACCCAAATCGTCACTGTGTGGCTTCCGTTGTTCGACGCCACTGTCGAGATGGGCTGCTTGAAGGTGGTTCCTGGTAGCCATCGGAATGGGCTGCTCAGCCACTGCCCGTCGCCGGAGAACGGCCAGATCTCGGTGCCTGGCAAGCTTTTTCATCCTGAGGCCGGTGTGCCGATACCGATGCGACGTGGTTCGGCGATCTTCATGCATCGCTGCACCCTGCATGCGTCGTTGCCTAATGTCAGCGATCAGGTGCGGTGGAGTTTGGACCTGCGGTTCCAGCCTGTCGGCCAACCGACTGGGCGCAGCATGTTTCCCGGCTTCGTGACCAGGAGCCGACTGAATCCCGATACTGAGTTGCAGGATCCGCAGGCGTGGACCGAGATGTGGCTGCGTACGCGCCGTGAGCTTGCGACGCAGGAGCAACCACGATTCAACCGGTGGGACTCCGATGCCCCGGTCTGCGCCTGATATCGCGGGCAGGTGGCTGACACCGAGATGTGGTGTGTCGGCATTACGAATCGTTGTGGACAGGCAGCGCGCATGCAGCCGCTGATGGGGACAACAGTCCTATTCGAGCGGATGCCGAGTGAGCGACTATCCGGAATGCACTGGTATCAAGGCGCCGGCGCGCTCCGGCGGGCTAGAGATCGAAGAACGTACGAATACTTCATGGCCGTTCCTTGCAAACACCAGCGAGTCCGCTCTGTTGAATTCTGTCACCTCTCTCACCGAACTCGACACCTGGACGGCGGGCGAAGCGGTAGCGTGACGTCCAACCGGGCGACTAGATATATAGCCGAAACCCCGTATTGACAACCACATTCGAGCACGCGGAACCAGCCAGATAACCCCAGAGGGATCAACGATGATCATATCGAATCGCGGACTGCGAGCTATTGCAACACTATTGGGTGCGTTCGGCCTCGTAGTCGCATCAGTCACCGCGTGTAGTGACGATGACGGAAGCAGCACTGGTGCACAAGATTCGCTGGCATACGCCGTAGCGGCTCCGATCAAGAGTTTGGATGTCAACGCTCATCTGGACAACTCAGCGCAGATCCTGTTGGGCGGCAACGTGTTGGAGACGTTGACCAAAGTCTCCAAGGACAGTGCCGGCAATGTCGTCTGGGTGCCCATGTTGGCCGAATCTTACGAGCGAATGGGTCCCAGCCAGTGGCGCTTTCATTTGCTCAAGGATGTCAAGTTCTCGAATGGCAAACCGATGACCGCTGATGACGTGGTGTACAGCGTCACCAAGCGGCTCAGCCCGGAGTCCGAACCCACCAGTGTGCTGTCCAACATCGACCACGCAGTGAAAGTCGACGACAGCACTGTCGATATCTTTTCCAAGAAGCCGGACAACTTCGTCGACCGCGCGGTGTACTACATCTACATCCAGCCCGACGGGTGGGGGACTACCGGCGAAGACGCGAACACACAAGTGGTCGGAACGGGGCCCTACCAATTCGACTCGATGTCGCCCGCTGGCGATACTGCGCGGATCACTCGCTGGGACGGCTACCGAGGCGACAAGCCTGCGCTCAGCGAGATCGATATGCGCGCCATCCCCGAGGCGGGTTCACGGCTGGCAGCTCTGATGGCCAACGAGGTGCAGGTGTCTTTTCAACTGGATCCTGACCTGCTGACGAAAGCGCCGGCCAAGCTGACGATGCCGGGTGGCGAAGTGGTGATGGGGCGAATCGCGACGCAGAACCCCCCGTTCGACAACCCGAACGTGCGGAAAGCCCTGAACATGGCGATCGACCGTGACACTCTGATCAACAAGGTCCGCTCGGGATTTGCCGTCCCAGCCAAGGCGCAGTCGATCGTTCCGTCGGTTAGCGGCTACGACCCGAATCTGAGCGACTATCCCTATGACCCAGAGCAAGCAAAGAAACTGATTGCGGATGCTGGCGCAACGGGACATCCGCTGAGCCTGATGTGCCTCTCGGACAAGTACGGGCCGGTTGGTCGGAACGAATGCCAGACCATGGGGCAGATGTTCACCGACGTCGGTTTCAACGTCTCGATCGACATGGAACCAGATGACAAGTGGATATCAAATGGTTTGTTGGCGCCTGGCAACAAACTCAAGATTCCCGATGTGTTCTGGGTTCCCACGTCGAGCACCAACGCCGGCGCCAATATGACTTCGTGGTACAGCTGCGACAGCACTCGCACGACATACTGTGACCCGGACTTGGAGAAGCAGATCGCTGACACGCAGGCCATCGAGGACATCGGCGCGCAAGCTACCGCGTGGCAGAAAGTCATGAGCTATGTCAAGGACAAAGCACCGATGGTGTGGCTTGATGTGCCGCAGAACGCTGTTGCCACAGCCGCTGACGTGAAGGGCGTCGTCTACCCAGTTCTTCAGGACATCTACTGGTCGGAATGGTCTAGGTCTTGACTCTTGGTCGCTCACCACAGACCGCGAGGAGGTGGTTCGTTCCATGCTCGGCTACGTCCTGCGGCGATTGATCCACGGCATCATCGTCTTGGCAGTTGTCATGGTCATCGTGTTTGTCATCTTCCAGGTGCTGGGTGATCCGGTCCGCAAGATCTTGCCGACTAACGTGACGGACGAGCAGGTGGCGGCGTTTCGGCAGGCGAATGGGTTCAACGACCCGGTGTTGGAACGATTTCTCAGATTCGTCGGCGACGTGCTCTCGCTCAATTTCGGGCAGTCCTACACGCTGCACCGAGACTCTTTCCCGGTCGTGATGTCTGCGCTGCCACACACTTTCGTGCTCGCTGGCTGCGCCTTCGTCGTCGGCCTGCTGATCGCCACCATCCTCGGTGCGATTGCCGCCCTGCGTCACGGGTCGGCCCTTGACCGCGGTATTGTCGCGTTCGGTACAGTGCTGGCTTCCGTACCGGAATTCTGGGTCGGATTGTTGCTCATCGTCTACGTCGCTGTCCGAACAGCGCATCTGCCGACCAGCGGCTACGGGATCAATGATCACCTGATACTGCCAGTCATTACTCTCGCCCTGGCGCCGATCGGCAGACTCACCTCCGTTATTCGCACAAGCATCCTTGACGTACTGCGTGAACAGCACGTCTTGGTGGCCACCGCACGAGGACTACCGCGGCACACGGTGCTCGGAGAGTATGTACTGCGTAACGCCTCGGTTCCCACTATCGCTATGGGCACCATGGAACTGACGCGCCTGCTGGTGGGCGGAGCCGTTGTCGTCGAAACAGTTTTCGCATGGCCAGGTATCGGCCGGCTATACGTCCAGGGGATGGCTGCCTTTGATCTTCCGCTCATCACCGCAACCGTGTTCATCGCCACGGTCATAGTTTTGGTGCTGAATTTAGGAGTGGACATCTTCTACACCTACGTCGATCCACGGGTGAGGTATGGCAATGGTTGATGTCAGTTTGGATCCAGAAGCTGTGGCGTTGCGGATTGACGCCGACCAGGTTCAAAGTAAGCGAACGTGGAAAAAGCTGTTAGCCAATCGTTCAGTGATGATCGGCGGCACAATCTTTGTGATCTTGTTGATGTACGCGGTGTTTGGACCGGTTGCCGCGGGCGGGCAGACTGTGATCACCCGCCTCGATCCGAGCCAGGCCTTCAGTCAGCCGGGGTTCTGGATGAGTGCTACCAAGTCGCACGCCTTCGGCACAGATCATCTTGGCCGCGACCTCTTCGGCCTGGCCGCGTTGGGCCTTCGAACCTCGATTCTCATCGGCGTGGGGGTGGTGATCCTCTCCGGCCTGCTCGGATGGCTTATCGGCGCCATTTCCGGCTATGTCGGAGGTTGGCTTGATGATGCGCTCGGCCGCGTCATGGATATCTTCAATGCCTTCCCAGGGATCCTGGTTGCGCTTGCCATCGTGACGGCGCTCGGTCCGAGCGTGCGCACCATGGTTGTCGTTCTGGTGCTGACAACCTGGGTGCTGTACGCACGCATCACCCGAGCCCAGGTGTTGTTGTTGCGCGGCAGCGCCTTCGTCGAGGCGGCCAAGATTTCAGGAACTCGATTTCCAAAGATCTTGACCACCCACTTGGGTCTATCCACCTGGCCAATGTTGCTGTCACTGGCAATCATCGAGCTGCCGCATGTCATCCTCGTCGAGGCAACTCTGAGTTTCCTGGGTTTCGGAATTCAGCCTCCGAACACCTCGCTGGGTTTCATCATCTCCGACGAACGTGACTACATCACCATTGCGCCCTGGCCGATCACGTTCACTGGGTTGTTGCTGGCTCTGCTGTGTGTCTCGTTCGCGATGATCGGCATCGGAGTGCGGCGCGTCCTCGACCCATCGGAGTCGTCGTGACCGTTGATGATGTAGTAGCCACCGTGGCCCCGGACCGCAGCGCCGCCGAAGTTGTTTTGTCGGTTCGCAACTTGGTTACCGAGTTGAGCCTGCCCACCGGTCCGGCCAACGTCGTCGATGACGTGAGTTTCGACCTGCACCGCGGCGAAATCTTAGGTCTGGTAGGCGAGTCGGGCTCGGGCAAGACGGCAACGATCAAGTCCATACTGCGCTTGATCAATCCACCCGAAGGACACATCGCGAGCGGCGAAGTCCTCTTCGAGGGCAACAACCTTGCCCGCGCCGATACCAAGCTCTTGCAGGGGGTCCGCGGAAACCGCATTGCCATGGTGTTTCAGGACGCCCTCACAGCGTTCAACCCGCTGCTGACAATCGGTCACCAGATCCGCGAGACGGTTCACGCGCATCACCCGGACTGGGCGAAGGACAAGTGCAAGCAGCGTGCTCTGGAAATCCTCGAGCAAGTGGGGGTGCCGTCACCCAAGGATCGGTACAAGCGCTACTCCAATGAGTACTCCGGCGGCATGCGTCAACGGGCGATGATCGCCCTCGCGCTGGCAAACGAGCCGACTGTAGTGCTCGCGGATGAACCAACTACGGCATTGGACGTGACCACCCAAGCCCAGGTCATCGACCTGCTGCTGCAGCTGCAGAACGACACCGGTGTAGCCATCATTTTCGTCACCCACGACTTGGGAATAGTCGCCGAGATAGCCGACCGAGTCGCGGTGATGTACGCAGGCCGTATCGTCGAGTTAGGGACTGTCGAAGACATCTTCTATCGCCCGATGCACCCGTACACCAAAGGCTTGTTGGACAGCATCCCGAGAATCACTGACGAAGAGGCCGCGCTTCGCTCGATCGAGGGCCAACCGCCCACAGTCGCGCGTCGGCCTCCGGGGTGTCCCTTCCATCCGCGGTGCGCTTTGGGCTCGAACAGCGACGAATGCCGAACTGCCATCCCCGTTTTGGAAGACAAGGGTGTCGACCATGCGCTGGTGGCATGCCATCTCGCCGAGGGCAAGGTCGACCTCCCGACCCCTGCACGCCGATCGGAATTGGAATGAATACGACCAACGCACCCGAACTCCTGCGGGTCGAGGGACTGGAGACGTGGTATCCAATCCGATCGACGGCGTTGCGACGCACCGTGGGGCATGTTCGGGCAGTCGACGGTGTGTCTTTTACCATCCATGCCGGAGAGACACTCGGACTGGTAGGTGAATCCGGCTGCGGCAAGTCGACAACCGGTCGATCCATCATCAGGCTGACCGAACCGACCGGGGGTAAAGTCTTCTTCGACGGCGTCGACGTAGCGTCTATGAGTCACGGCGAGTTGCGCCAGGTGCGCCAGGACATGCAGTTCGTGTTCCAGGATCCGTTCTCGTCGCTGAACCCACGGCTGAAAATTCGCGACATCATTGCCGAGCCGCTACGCAGCACTCCGAAAGCTAAGCGCCGCAACCGAGTCCAAGAATTGCTCGAATTGACTGGGCTGAATGCGGACTACTCTGATCGCTATCCGCATCAGCTCTCCGGCGGCCAGCGGCAGCGGGTCGGCATAGCCCGTGCATTGGCGTCGGATCCGAAATTGCTCATTCTCGACGAGCCGGTGTCCTCACTGGACGTTTCGATCCAGGCGCAGATCATCAACTTGCTGAAACGATTACAGGCCGAACTCGGGACGGCCTACCTATTCATTGCTCACGATCTGGCTGTCGTGCGCCATATTTCGCAACGCATTGCGGTGATGTATCTCGGAAAGATCGTGGAGCAAGGCGAGCGGTCAGATATCTTCTCGCACCCCACCCATCCCTACACCCAGTCACTGCTGTCCTCGGTGCCGATCCCCGATCCCATGGAGGGGCGGGCCCGGCGACGAATTCTGCTGCAGGGCGAGCTTCCCAGTCCTTCGAATATCCCTAGCGGCTGCCGGTTCCGCACTCGCTGCTGGAAGGCCGACGAGATATGTGCGTCGGAGGTCCCCGAATTGATACCTCGCGATGTCCACAAGCAATTGGTGGCGTGCCATCACCCGCAATCGTTCGAAGAGTGTAGCGACGACCCGCGGCTCACCGTCGGCTTGGCACGTCGCTGATGGGCCTGCGTGTCGTCGTCACAGGGGCCGGTGGATTTCTCGGTAGTCGGCTCGCCGCATCGCTGCTCTCTGAGGCTCAGATGACGATATGCGGGCAGACCGCTCTCATCGAGGAACTGCGGCTGGTAGACCGCGTCGATCCGCCCGCGGCGCTGATTCCAGGCCCCCGGACTGTCACCGTGGTCGTCGACTTGTCCTCCGACACTGCGGATCTGTCGTTCGTCGACGGAGCTGATGTCATCTTCCATCTGGCCGCAGCGGTAAGTGCCGACTGCGAAGCGGATTTCGATCTCGGGATGCGCAGCAATCTGTCGGCGACGATTCGGCTGCTGCAGCGGTGCCGGGCTGAGCCGGAGCCACCGCTTTTCGTATTCGCCAGCTCGGTGGCGGTCTTCGGTCCGGGACCCGTGGATGACGACACGCTGCCAACGCCGCAGAGCAGCTATGGAACCCAGAAGCTCACCTGCGAGTATCTGATCGCGGACTGCACGCGTCGGAACTTCGTGCGCGGTCGATGTGTTCGTCTGATGACGGTCAGTGTCAGACCGGGCCGGCCCAACGGGGCGGCGTCGTCCTTTCTGAGTGGTGTTGTCAGAGAACCGCTTTCGGGATCGCCGGCCACGGTCCCGGCGCGTCCCGATGACGAGGTTGCCATTGCATCACCCAGTCGCACCGTGGCGGGGCTGCTGCGCGCCGCGTCTGCCACCGACGAGGAATGGGGCGACCGACCGCTGAACCTACCATCACTGCGAATTACCGTGGGCGACATGGTTACTGAAGTGATTCGCCGATCACCGACGGCCGCACAGTTGATCACCTGGAGTGAGGATCCAGGTGTCCGGCGCATAGTGCAAAGCTGGCCGAGCCGCTTCGATATGTCGCGCGCGGCGGATCTGGGTCTGTTCCCTGATACGTCGTTTGCCGAGCTGGTCGACGAGTTCGTTCGCGATCGTTGAGCAGCTGAGTCCTTCCGATGGTCGCGAGGGCTCCTGGTCAGGCCCTGCGCGCCACCGCAGCCCAGCCGTACTCGTTGGTCTTCACCTCGACGTCGGTGAAACCCGCCGCAATGAGGCGCTCCTGCAGCGACGCGGGATCGACGGGGTTGTAGGTGTCGCCGTCATGCATGTCGGCCAGCTGGTCGCTGGCCAGGCTGTCGCTGGCCACCAGCGCGGCACCCGGCCGGAGCACCCGGGCGACCTCGCCGAACAGCCGGTCCTGCAACTGCGTCGTCGGCACATGGTGCAGCATCGTGAAACATGCAGCACCGGTGAATGTTTCGTCGTCATACGACAGCGCGGTCGCATCCCCTTCGACGATGTGCACCGACGGTGTGTCGGCGAACCGTTCGCGCAGCAACGCGGCCAGCCCGGGATCGATCTCGACCGATGTCAATCGGCCGGGCCGGGTGCACAGCACATCGGTGGTGGCGCCGTACCCGGGCCCCACCTCGAGGACGTCGTCGCCGAGCTCGGCCTCACCGAGGGCCCACGGCAGGATGAAGTCGCGGATCGCCTGGCGCCATTCGTCACTGCCGCAGCATTCGTGTGCCTCGTTCATCGCCCGGCCACCTGAGCGCGGCCGCGCTCGAACACCGAGGCGCGGCTCGCGGCGATATCGTGGCCGGTGGCCACGCGCATCCACTGTCGGGCCGAGTCGGCTTCGATCCACAGCCCCGCACTGGTCTGTTGGGCGTCGATCCGGTGGTAGGACTCCAGCAACGCGCGCACCGCCTTCTGGTTGTTGCCGACCATCGACGCGGCGACTGCCCGCGCCGCATCCAGCAGGTTGTCGTGGGGAACCACCTCGGTGACCAGACCGGCACGCAACGCGTCGTCGGCGCTCAGATAATCGCCGGTCAGGCTCATCCGACGCGCCATCCCGACACCCACCTTCTGCGGCAATCGCACGCTGAGCCCCCAGGTTGGCAGGAGGCCGACCCGCGCATGGGTGTCGGCGAAGCGGGCGCGCTCCGAGGCGATCAGCACGTCGCAGTAGAGGGCGAGTTCGAGGCCGCCGGTGACGGCCGCGCCGTTGATCGCACCGATGACCGGTTTCGACATCGCCGGCCAGTTGGGGGAGATGTCAGGCAGTTCGGTGGTGTTGCCGAGTTCCTTGAGGTCCAGGCCCGCGCAGAACACCGGATCGGCGCCGGTCACGATGACGACGTCCACGGCGTCGTCCGCCTCGGCGTTGGCCAGCGCGGTGTAGAACTTCCCGCGCAGTTCGGCCGACAACGCGTTACGCGCCTGCGGCCGGTTCAGCGTGAGGGTCCGGACGCGATCGGCGGTGTCGATCAGCAGAACGTCAGTGGTCATGGACGTCACGGTAGCCACTTGGCCTCCGGCGGCCTACATTGGCGCCCATGTGTCGGAACATCACCGAACTCCGCGGCCTCGAACCACCGGCCACGCCCGTCGAGATCGAGGCGGCGGCGCGACAGTATGTCCGCAAGGTCAGCGGTATCGCCCGCCCGTCCGAGGCCAATGTCGACGCCTTCGAGAGGGCCGTCGCCGAAGTCACCGCCACCACCGCGGCGCTGCTGGCGTCATTGCCACCGCGGCGGCAGCCACCCAAGACCGTGCCACCGCTGCGGCGCCCGGAGGTGCAGGCGCGGATCGCGGCCCGCGCGACGTGACCGACACCGCCGCACTCAAGGAATGGGGTGCCGCGGTGCACGCCCTGCTGGATGGTCGGCAGTGCGTGCTGCTGCGCAAGGGCGGCATCCACGAGAAGCGGTTCCGGGTGGCCGCCGAGGGCTTCCTGTTGTTCCCGACGGTCGCCCACAGTCACGCCGAGCGTGTGCGGGAAGAACACCGACACCTGTTGCGGCCCGCCGTCCAGGACAGCACGCAGACCCACATCACCGTGCGGGCGTCCGCGAAAGTCGTTGCCGCAGTGGAGGTGACGCAGCCCGATCGGATCGACGAGCTGGCGGATCTGCACATCTGGACTCACCTATCAGTCCGTGCCGACCGGCTGGATTTCCGCCCAAAGCACCGGCTGACAGTGTTGGTCGTGGCGGTGCGTCCACTCGTCGAGCCGGTCCGGCTGGAACGCCTGCCGCAGTACGCCGGATGTAAGAGCTGGGTGGAACTTCCGCTCACCCCGGCAACCGGCGCGCCCGTGCGCGATGCCGACATGCTGGCCGATGTCGCCGATCGGGTCCGGCGCTCAGTGTCCTGAGGGACGCTCATCGCCGACCGGCAGGATCAGCCGCGACGCGCCGCCGTGGTGGACCACATGACCGGCGGGCACCATGCGATGCCCCGCCGACGGTCGCTCACCGGTGCCGAGATTGCGGGCATAGCGGGGATGCGAACCTCCGGCGACCAGCAACCGGATCCGGTGGCCGGCGCGGAAGCGGTGCGCGATGTCATCGAGCGGGAGGCGGATCAGCTGGGTGCCCGCCTCGTGCACCAGCCTTCGATATCCGTCACTGACATTGCGGGAGCGGCCTTTTGCGTCGACCTCACTGATCCGCACGAAGACATCGACATACGGGTTGTCGGACTCGTGCGCGAGTTCCACCGTCGGCGCGCCGTACACGTAGAGGTCCGCGGGCAGCACCTCACCGGTGTAGCTGAGCACATCACCGCGCTCGGCCAGGGCGTCGTCGCGGCGGTAGCCGCTGTTGGGCGAGAGCAGTCGGCCACCCACGGTCGGGGTGGGGTCAGCCGGGTCGAAGGTGAACGACGATCGCGTCGCCGGGCCCGTCTCGGCCGCGGCGGACAGTCGTCCCGGCTCCAGATACAGCGTGTGGTCGGCGGTCGCCGGCGGCCAGTCCGGCAGGTCCAGCCAACCGTCACCGGGGCGCGGGGTCCCGGTGGTGAACACCCGCACCGGGCAGCGCGGCGCGGCGGATTGACCGGCGACGTGAGCGGCCAGCCAGGCCAGCGACTCGCGCAGCGCCAGGGGAGCCGCCCGGCCCGACACGTCGGAGTGGGTCCACGGGCCGATGGTCATCGCCACGTCCACGCCGCGCCGGCGCAGCCGGGTGTACTGGTCGACGGTCTGCTCGAGGAAGACGTCCTGCCAGCCGCCGATGAGCAGGACCGGCACCTCGGAGTGTTCGAGCGCACGGACGAACCGGTAGGGGTCCCAGAACTGATCCTCGACATCGTCGTGCTCGGTCCAGTCTTCCCACCATGCGGCGCCCTGACCGAGCAGCTTGCGGCCCCCGGCGCCCATCGGCACCGCTGTGGCCGCGCGGCGCACCTGCCGGCGCGAGCGTGCGAAGCGCACCAGTGAACGTAGCCGCCCGGGATCCTCCTGGTGGCTGACCAGGTAGCTCCATCCGAGAAAGTCGTTGACCGAGAAAGCGCCGGTACCCCAGGTGGTGGCGCTGAAGTCGTGCAGACCGACGATGATCACCGCGGCCGCCATGTCCGAGGGCGGGTCCTGCAGCAGTGCCCACTGCGTGGCGCCCAGGTAGGACGCGCCGATGGTGGCGAATGATCCGGTGTACCAAGGTTGTTCACGTAACCAGGCGATGGTGTCGGCGCCGTCGGCCGCTTCGTGGACGGTGGGATTGAACGCACCGCCGGAGCCGTATGTGCCGCGCACGCTCTGCAGCAGCACGTGATAACCGCGGCGCGCGTAGACCGCCCCGTAGAGGTTCGAGAACGGCCATCGGCGGCCGTAGGGACCCCGGACCACCACGGTTCCAGCAGGGTTCTCGGTGTCGGGTACGTAATGGTCGGCGACGAGTTCGACACCGTCGCGCATGGGTACCCGTAGTCCCCGCTCGACATGGAATTCGGTGGTGGGCGGCGGGACGTGCGCGACGCGGCTGACGGCCAAGGCGGCCGCTCTGCCGGCGAACGACTTCACGGATTCTCGGACGCCCTCCACGGGTCCGCCGGTGCGGCGGTCGGAGATCGCGGTCACCTTGGCCACGTTACGCGGCGTGGTACCGGCGGGTTCCGGGCCTCAGTATTTGTAGTACGGCGCCAGTTGGTGAGCCCGCAACAGGTTCTCCTGCATGCAGTCGACATTGGGCTGGGAGTACACCGGTGAGTAGAACAACGACTGCTGGATCACGCCGTAGCTGGTCTTGAAGGTCACCATGCAGGTGATCCACCAGCGGTTGTTCCAGTCTGTCGGCTTCATGATCCAGTACTGCGCGGCGCGGTGACCGTCGATGTCGACGTCGACGGCGTCCGGCGGCAGTGAGTTCTCGTAGGTGCGCCACACGATCGGTTCGACGGCCATCTGATAGTTACCGGCGTCATAGTGGCAGCGCAGGCCGTTCTCGGGTTCGGGTGGTGTGTAACCCAGTCCGATGCCGTTGATGACGTCGAGCGGGATCTCGCTGCACGGGTCGAACGGGCTGGGGTCGGTGGTGTTGAGCACCGGTGGCAGCGTCGACGACACCTCGCTCAGTGGGGCTCCGGTGGATCGCAGCGCCACCTGTCGGTCGGTGGCGGGCACCGGGGTCTGGTTCACACCGATCACTACCGCGGCCAACACCGCGGCCAGTGCGGCCATCAACCGCAATCTGGCGACCATCACATCCCCTCGTTTGGTGACCGACCCTGCGGGGAGTGTACAAGGTGCAAACAAGAACATGTTCTAGTTCATGACTTCCATCGGGTCGGGCACCGAGCGGCTCACAAGGACTTCAGTAGGCTGGACCGTCGTGGTGACACATGACAGCGCTGCCAGATCGCGACCGACCCTCTGGGCGGTCAGTGACCTGCACACCGGACACACCGGCAACAAGCCGGTCACCGAGTCGCTGTACCCGTCATCGCCCGACGACTGGTTGATCGTCGCCGGCGATGTGGCAGAGCGCACCGATGAGATCAGGTGGGCCCTGGACCTGCTGCGTAAGCGTTTCGCCAAGGTCATCTGGGTACCGGGGAATCACGAGTTGTGGACCACCGGTAAGGATCCGGTGCAGGTCTTCGGTCAGTCCCGGTACGACTACCTGGTCAACATGTGCGACGAGATGGGCATCGTGACCCCGGAGCACCCGTATCCGGTGTGGACCGAAGAAGGCGGACCGGCCACCATCGTGCCGATGTTCCTGCTGTACGACTACACATTTCTGCCCGCGGGCGCGGCCACCAAAGCCGAGGGTCTGGCAATCGCCAAGGACCGCAACGTCGTTGCCACCGACGAATTCCTGATGTCCAGCGAACCGTATGCCACCAAAGATGCGTGGTGCCGAGATCGCCTGGTGCGCACCAAGAAACGGCTCGAGGACCTCGACTGGATGATGCCGACGGTCCTGGTCAACCACTTTCCGATGGTGCGCGAACCGTGCGACGTGCTGTTCTATCCCGAGTTCTCGCTGTGGTGCGGTACCGCGGCGACCAAGGACTGGCACACCCGTTACAACGCCGTGTGCTCGGTGTACGGCCACCTGCACATCCCGCGCACCACGTGGTACGACGGTGTGCGCTTCGAGGAGGTGTCGGTCGGCTACCCGCGGGAGTGGCGGCGCCGCAAGCCGTACCGGTGGCTACGCCAGGTCCTGCCCGACCCGCATTACGCGCCCGGCTACCTCAATGACTTCGGCGGGCACTTCGTGATCACCCCGGAGATGCGCGAACAGTCGGAGAAGTTCCGCGAGCGGCTGCGCGGAAGGCGGTCATGAGCGCGCTGCTGTCGGCTCTGCTGCCCGCCGAGGTGGCCTCGTCTGAGACGTACGCGGATCCGCCGGATCTGACACCGCTTCCCGAGGAAGAGCCGCTGATCGCGCGGTCGGTGGCCAAACGCCGCAATGAGTTCGTCACCGTACGGTACTGCGCCCGGTTGGCGCTCGCCGATCTCGGCGTACCGCCCACGCCGATCCTCAAGGGCGACAAGGGGGAGCCGTGCTGGCCTGACGGCGTGGTCGGCAGCCTGACGCACTGTGACGGTTTCCGCGGTGCCGTCGTCGCTCGCAGCACGCAGGTGCGCTCGGTCGGTATCGATGCCGAACCGCATGACACGCTGCCCAAGGGCGTGCTCGACGCGATCAGCCTGCCTGTCGAACGGCAGGAGCTGGCGGCGCTGCCAGGTGGGTTGCACTGGGACCGAATCCTGTTCTGCGCCAAGGAGGCCACCTACAAGGCGTGGTTCCCACTGACGCACCGGTGGCTCGGTTTCGAGGACGCCCACATCACGTTCGACGTCGACCGCGACAGCAGCACCGGCACGTTCACGTCGGAAATCCTGATCGACCCCGCGGCCGAGCACGGTCCGCCGCTGACGGTCCTGCGCGGGCGGTGGTCGGTGGCCCGTGGCCTGGCGCTGACGGCGATCGCGTTGTGATGAGCCGCGCGCCTGCGGCCGGACTGGTGGTGGTCGACAAGCCCGGCGGGATGACCAGCCACGACGTCGTCGGCCGGTGTAGGCGTTTCTTCGGCACCCGCAAGGTGGGGCACGCCGGCACCTTGGATCCGATGGCGACCGGGGTGCTGGTCGTCGGCATCGAACGCGCGACCAAGATCCTCGGGCTGATCGCGGGCACGTCGAAGACGTACACCGCGACCATCCGGCTCGGTCAGTCGACGTCCACCGATGACGCCGAAGGTGAACCCCTGCAGACAGTTTCGGCCGCACATGTGACCGATGAGGAGATCATGGCCGCGGTGGCCGCCCTGCGTGGCGACATCGAGCAGATCCCGTCGGCGGTCAGCGCCATCAAGATCGGCGGCAAACGTGCCTATCAGCTGGCGCGCGAGGGCCAGGCCGTCGAACTGGCCGCGCGCCGGGTACGGATCGACCGTTTCGACGTCCTCGCGATGCGCCGCCACGGCGACCTGATCGATGTGGACGCCGAGGTGGACTGCTCGTCGGGCACCTATATCCGCGCGCTGGCGCGCGACATTGGCGCCGCATTGCAGGTGGGTGGTCATCTGACGGCGTTGCGCCGCACCCGGGTCGGCGATTTCGGTCTGGCGGAGGCACGCACGCTGGAGCAGCTCGGCGAGCGGGCCGAACTGAGCTATTCCCTCGATGACGCGTGCACGCTGGCGTTTCCGCGGCGTGAGCTCAGTCCCGACGAGACCGAGGCCACCAGTCATGGCCGTCCACTGGAGCCGGGCGGTATCGACGGTGTGTATGCCGCGGTCGCGCCCGACGGCCACGTGATGGCGCTGTTGGAGGATGAGGGCAGGCGGACGAAATCGGTGGTGGTGCTTCGCCCTGCGACGATGCGGGTGAGGGACGAACCCGAGGAGGAGTAGGGCGAATTCAG
>CAMFLL010000009.1 GCA_945957405.1 uncultured Mycolicibacterium sp.
CAGCGATGTCCCGGGACTTCAGTGTCAACGATGTCCCGAGACAACACACGGCGCCCAGCGCCGGTGAGACTCCCCAAATCGCCGATGGTCAGACGATCGCGCGGATCGCTTCCTCGAATCCGATGACGTGGTCGCGGGCAATCGTGGCAGCGGCGTCGCCTTCGCCGGCGGCGATGGTGCGCAGCAATTGGGTGTGCTCACCGATGTGGCGCGCGACCGTCGGCATCCGGTCGAGAAAGAGGCAGAAGATACGGGTGGCCAGGTTGTCGTAGCGGATCAGCACATCCTCGAGATGTGGATTACCCGCCGCCCGGTACATGGCCCGGTGTACCCGCAGATCCCAGCGCATCAGTTCATGCCGGTCGGTCTTGCCGAATTCGAGCGTCTCGGTCCGATCTGCCATCTCGAGCAGATGGGCTCGCACCGTTGCGGTGGCGTTCTCGGCGGCGGCTCGCGCCGCGACCGGCTCGAGGTTGACCCGGATCTGCGAGATGTGCCGCAGGTCGGCCACATCGACACCGGTGGCGAACGTGCCGCGCCGCGGGAACGACACCACGAGGCGATCGGCCTCGAGCCGCTTGAGCGCTTCACGCACCGGAGTGCGGCCCAGCTTGAGCTGGGCGGCGAGTTCGCTCTCGACGATGGCCTCGCTGGGGCGGATGTCGAGCATGATCAGCTTGTCCCGGATCACCAGATACGCCTGGTCGGCGTACGACATCGACGAGACGGTCTCCGGATCGAGATCCTCGAAGGCCTCAAAGGCCTCGACACCCACAACACTCACGGCGCGAATCCCTTCCCACTGACCTGACCGTGCCCGGCCGATGATATATCAGGGTTGGTGGCAACCCGCTACAGCAACGCCCTGACCGCCTGCTCGAAGCCGGTCACGTGGGCCAGTGTCAGGTCGGCCGCGGTGTCCCCGTCGCCGGCGACGATGGCCTCCAGCAACGCAATGTGCTCACGGACGTGGCCGGCCACATCGGGGAGACGGTCGAGGAACAGACACCAGATCCGGGTGGCGTGCGCATCGAGGCTGACCAGGATCTGTTCCAGGTGCGGGTTGCCCGACGCGCGGTAGATCTCACGGTGCACACGCACGTCGTGACGTAATACCTCGCGGGGGTCGTCGGCGTCGTCGATGCTCGCGATGGCGGCGGCCAAGGCCGTCAGCCGGGCGCGCGCCTCGGCTGTGGCTGTCCGGGCGGCCCGCGCCGCAGCGGTCGGTTCGAGCTGTTTACGGATCTCCGAGATGTCGGCCAGATCGGTCATATCGACCGCGGTGGCAAATGTGCCGCGGCGGGGATAGACCATCACGAGGCGGTCGCGTTCGAGCCGTTTGAGTGCTTCTCGGACATGGGCGCGGCCAACACCCAACTCGGTGGCCAGCTGGTCATCGTTGATGGGAGCGGTGGGGCGGATGTCGAGCATGACGAGCCGCTCCCGCAGGACCTCGTAGGCGCGGTCGGCGCTGGTCTCGGAACTTGTATCGGTGTCGGTGAACGACAGGTCGGCCAGACTCATCGCTGTTCTCTCTTCCTGCCCGACCCGTCCTATTGACGTGGTCGCATTCTGATCATAGTCTATCGCGCAGTTGATATATTAGTTGTCAATCAACTGGAATGCCAGGAAGGTTTCACATGACTGTCGACACTGCCGCCCCCGCCGCGGCCGCCAACCCTGTTCTCAGCGAGACGCTCGCTGAGCTCGATCCCGAGGTGCACCGCGCGATCACCGATGAACTGCTTCGCCAGCAGAACACCCTGGAGATGATCGCCAGCGAGAACTTCGCGCCGCTGGCCGTCATGCAGGCACAGGGTTCGGTGCTGACGAACAAGTACGCGGAGGGTTATCCCGGGCGCCGCTATTACGGCGGATGCGAACACGTCGATGTCACCGAACAACTCGCGATCGACCGGCTCAAGAGCCTGTTCGGCGCCGAATACGCCAACGTGCAACCGCATTCGGGTGCCCAGGCCAACGCGGCCGCCATGGCTGCGCTGCTGTCCCCCGGCGACACGATCCTCGGGCTGGCGCTGCCGCACGGGGGGCATCTCACCCACGGCATGAAACTCAACTTCTCCGGAAAGCTCTACGACGTCGCCGCCTACCACGTCACCGAGGACGACCACCGCGTCGACATGGCCGAGGTCGAGCGGCTGGCCCGGGAGCGGCGGCCCAAGCTGATCATGGCCGGATGGTCGGCCTATCCGCGCCAGCTGGACTTCGCCGAGTTCCGGCGCATCGCCGACGAGGTCGGCGCCTACCTGATGGTCGACATGGCGCACTTCGCCGGCCTGGTAGCCGCCGGACTGCATCCGAGCCCCGTCCCCCACGCACATGTCGTCACCTCCACCACGCACAAGACCCTGGGCGGACCCCGCGGCGGCGTCATCCTCACCAACGACGAGGCGCTGGCCAAGAAGTTCAATTCCTCGGTGTTCCCGGGCCAGCAGGGTGGGCCGCTCGAACACGTCATCGCCGCCAAGGCCGTGTCGTTCAGGCTCGCGGCACAGCCCGAGTTCCGGGAGCGCCAGCAGCGCACGCTGGACGCGGCCAAGATCCTCGCCGACCGCCTCCTGGCCGACGATTCCCGCGCCGCGGGCATCAATGTGGTCTCCGGTGGCACCGACGTGCACCTGGTGCTGGTGGACCTGCGCGAATCCGAACTGGACGGCAAGCAGGCCGAGGACCGGTTGCACCGTGTCGGAATCACCGTGAACCGCAACGCCGTTCCGTTCGACCCCCGCCCGCCGATGGTGAGCTCGGGTGTGCGGATCGGCACGGCGGCGCTGACCACCCGCGGTTTCGACCTCGACGCCTTCCGTGAGGTCGCCGACATCATCAGCCTCGCACTGCGGCCCGACACCGACGACGACGCGCTTGACGCGTTGCGCGGCCGGGTCGACGTCCTTGCCCAGCGTTTCCCGCTCTACCCGAATCTGACGGAGGCCTCGCTGTGACCACTCCACCCGGCGCACACCTGCCCGACCACCCCGAGTTCCTCTGGCGCACACCGGAACCGAAGAAGACCTACGACGTCGTCATCGTCGGTGGCGGCGGGCACGGCTTGGCGACGGCGCACTACCTGGCCAAGAACCATGGCATCACCAATGTGGCGGTATTGGAACGGGGTTGGCTCGCCGGCGGCAACATGGCCCGCAACACCACCCTGATCCGGTCCAACTATCTGTGGGATGAGAGCTCGCTGATCTACGAGCACGCGCTCAAACTGTGGGAGGGCCTCGAGGAGGATCTCGGCTACCCGATCCTGTTCAGCCAGCGCGGCGTGCTCAACCTCGCCCACAGCCTGCAGGACGTTCGCGACAGCGTGCGCCGGGTCGAGGCCAACAAACTCAACGGCATCGACGCCCAGTGGGTCGATCCCGACGAGGCCAAGAAACTGTGCCCGATCGTCAACATCTCCGGCGACATCCGCTATCCCGTGCTCGGTGCGACGTACCAGCCGCGGGCCGGTATCGCCAAACACGATTACGTCGCATGGGGTTTCGCTCGCCGGGCCGACGAGGCCGGTATCGACATCATCCAGAACTGCGAGGTCACCGGTTTCGTCACCGATGGTGATCGCGTGACCGGGGTGCGCACCACCCGCGGTGACATCGGCGCCGGCCGGGTCGCACTGTGCGCGGCTGGTCACACCTCCACGCTGACCGACATGCTGGGCATCCGTACCCCGCTGCAGAGCCATCCGCTGCAGGCCCTGGTGTCCGAGCTCCTCGAGCCGGTGCACCCGACCATCGTGATGTCGAACGCGGTGCACGTCTATGTATCCCAGGCGCACAAGGGCGAACTCGTGATGGGCGCAGGTGTCGACTCGTACAACGGTTACGGCCAGCGCGGGGCGTTCCACATCATCGAACGGCAGATGGCCGCGGCTGTCGAGCTGTTCCCGGTGTTCGCCCGCGCGCACCTGCTGCGGACCTGGGCCGGCATCGTCGACGTCTGCCCCGACGCCTCCCCGATCGTCGGGCGCACGCCGTACGAGAACCTGTACCTCAATGCCGGTTGGGGCACAGGCGGGTTCAAGGCGACCCCAGGTATCGGCTGGTGCCTGGCCGACACCATCGCCAATGACGAACCACACCAATACATCGCACCATTCGGCCTCGATCGCTTCGTCAGCGGTGCGCTGGTCGACGAACACGGCGCCGCCGGCGTCGCGCACTGAGGAGAGCACACCCATGCAAATCATCGAATGCCCGTGGTGCGGACCGCGCGAGGAAACCGAATTCCATTACGGCGGAGAGGCACACGTCGCCTACCCCGCAGATCCGCAGGCCCTGTCCGACGAGGAATGGGCGCACTACGTGTTCTTCCGCAAGAACCCCAAGGGTGTCTTCGCCGAGCGTTGGAGCCACAACGCCGGCTGCCGCCGCTGGTTCAACGCGCTGCGTGACACCGCCACCTACCGATTCCAGGGCGTCTACCGCCTCGACGAGCAGAAGCCGACGATCTGATGAATGCACCACTGCGCACCGCGACCGGCGGCCGCATCGACCGTGACGCCACCTACTCCTTCACTTTCAACGACCGCGAGTACACCGGCCATGCCGGTGACACGTTGGCCTCGGCGCTGCTCGCCAACGGCGTGCATCAGGTGACCACCAGCATCAAGCTGGGCCGCCCCCGCGGTTTCACCGCTGCCTGGGCCGAGGACACCGGCGGGCTGGTGCAGATCGAGGCACCGTTCCCCGAGCCGATGCTGCTCGCGACCACCGTCGAACTCTTCGACGGCCTTGCGGCACGGGGTATCCCGGGTCAAGGCCGCCTCGCCGAGATCGCCGACACCGCGAAGTACGACGCCACCCACGTGCATGCCGACGTGCTGGTGGCCGGCGCGGGTCCGGCGGGCCTGGCGGCCGCGCTGACCGCCGCCCGGTCCGGTGCACGCGTCGTCCTGATCGACGAGCAGAGCGAACCGGGCGGTGCCCTGCTGGGTGACACCGACACCATCGAGGGCCGGCCGGCGCTCGACTGGGTAGCCGATGCCGTCGCCGAACTCGCGAACCATCCCGACGTGCTGCATCTGCAGCGCACGACCGCCTTCGGACATTACGACGACGGTTTTGTGCTCGCTCTGCAGCGGCGCACCGATCATCTGGGCGCCGAGGCACCCGCGGCGATCAGCCGGCAACGAGTCTGGCGCATCCGGGCCCGTCACATCGTGGTCGCCGCGGGCGCTCACGAACGGCCCGTCGTCTTCACCGACAACGACCGGCCCGGCATCATGCTGGCCAATGCGGCCCGCACCTTCCTGCACCGCTACGGCGTCAAGGTCGGTGAGAAGGCCGTGGTGTTCACCACCAACGACAGCGCCTACGCGGCGGCCTTCGACCTGCACGACGCCGGTGTGTGGATCAACGCCGTCGTGGACGCGCGCAGCGAGGTGCCCCAGGACCTGCTCGACGCATGCGCGGCCCGCGATATCGCGGTGCACGCCGGGTCGGTGGTCTGCGGCACCCGCGGCGAGGCGCGGGTCACCCATGCGCTGGTCTCCGGTGCCGCCGAGAGCCCCTCATCGGCGCTGGCCCTCGACTGCGATGTACTGCTGATCAGCGGCGGCTGGAACCCGGCCGTCCATCTGTTCAGCCAGGCGCGCGGAAAGCTGCGCTACGACGAGGCGCTCGGTGCCTTCGTGCCGGCCGAACAACTCGACGGCGTCAGTGTCGTCGGATCGGCGGCCGGCGTCTTCGATCTGCCGGGTTGTCTGCGCAGCGGTCGCGAGGCCACCGCCAACGCCGTGACCGGTCTCGGTTTCACCGCCTCCGCCGAACCCGCTGCGGGCGAGTCGGATTCGGCTCGTGCGACCACACCAGGCCTGGTGATGTGGCGGGTGGCCGACACCGCGGGCGCGGCGCGGCAGTTTGTCGACGTCCAGCGTGATGCCACGGTGGCCGACCTGGTCCGCGCGGTGGGTGCCGGGATGCGATCGATGGAGCACATCAAGCGCTACACCACCATCGGGACCGCCCACGACCAGGGCAAGACATCGGGTGTGGTGGCATCGGGGATCACCTCCGAACTGCTCGACGCACCAATGGAAGATCTCGGTGTCACGACGTTCCGGCCGCCCTACACGCCGGTGGCGTTCGCGGCGCTGGCGGGGCGTAGCCGCGGGCGGCAGTTCGATCCCGAGCGGGTGACGGCGGTCCACGAGTGGCATGTCGCGCGTGGTGCCGTGTTCGAGGACGTCGGTCAGTGGAAGCGCCCGCGCTACTACCCGCTAGACCGGGGCGGAGCCGCGGAAGAAAGCATGGAGGCCGCGGTCCTGCGCGAATGCGCCGCAGTGCGTGGCGGTGTCGGCATCCTGGACGGTTCGACCCTCGGCAAGATCGACGTGCAGGGTCCTGATTCCGGCCAGTTCCTCGACATGCTCTACACGAACATGATGAGCACCCTGAAGGTCGGCATGGTGCGCTACGGCGTGATGTGCGGTGTCGACGGCATGGTCATCGACGACGGCACCGTGATGCGGTTGGCCGACGACCGGTATCAGGCGTTCACCACCACCGGCGGGGCCGCCCACATCCTGGACTGGATGGAGGAGTGGCTGCAGACCGAGTGGCCCCACCTGCGGGTACGGCTCACGTCGGTCACCGAGCAATGGCACACCTTCCCCGTGGTGGGACCCAAGTCCCGCGACGTCGTCGGTGCGGTGTTCGGCGACCTGGACGTCAGCAATGACGCATTCCCGTTCATGGCGTGGCGCGACACCACCATCGACGGTGTGCACGTACGGGTGGGCCGCGTGAGCTTCTCCGGCGAACTGGCCTATGAAGTCAACGTGATGGGCTGGTATGCAACCGCGGTGTGGGAGAAGCTGATGGCCGCCGGGGAACGCTACGGCATCACGCCGTACGGCACCGAGACCATGCACGTGCTGCGCGCCGAGAAGGGCTACCCGATCATCGGGCAGGACACCGACGGCACCATCACGCCGCAGGACCTCGGCATGAGCTGGGCCGTGTCGAAGAAGAAACCCGATTTCATCGGTAAGCGGTCCTTCACCCGCAGCGAGAACCTCAACCCCCTGCGCAAACAGTTCGTCGGACTACTGCCGGTCGACGCCGAGACGGTGCTGCCCGAGGGCGCCCAGATCGTCGAGACCCCGGTCGACGGTGTGTTGCCGCCGGCACCGGTGCCCATGCTCGGCCATGTCACGTCGAGTTACCGCAGCGCCGAACTGGGTCGGCCATTCGCGCTGGCACTCGTCAAGGGCGGACACGCCCGCATCGGAGAAACCCTCACCGTTCCGGTGGACGGCACCCTGGTGGCCGTCGAGGTCACCGGATCCGTTCTCGTCGATCCCGAAGGAGCACGCCGCGATGGCTGACACCCTCACCCGCCGAAGCCCACTGCAGGAGTGGAAGTCCCGGTTCGCCGGGCTGCCCGCCTCGGTGCGCATCGACGAGGAACCATTCGTCTCGATGATCGATCTGTGGGTCGATCCGAGTGGACCCGGCGGCCCGGCGGCGTCCGACGCCCTTGGCATCGACGCACTGCCCACCAATTCCGCTGTCGCGGTGCCGGGTTCGGATTCCGCCGTGATCTGGTTCGGCCCGCAGGAGTGGCTGGTCACCTCGGCCGGCCGCCCCGCCGAGGCGCTGGAAGCCCAGCTGCGGGAGGCGGTCGGCGGACACGGCGGGGCCGCCGTCGACGTCTCGGCACAGCGGACCACCATCCGGTTACGTGGCGAGCATGCGCGCGCGGTGTTGGCCAAAGGCTGTTCCCTGGACCTGCATCCGGCGGTGTTCGGCGCCGGGGCGGCCGCCCAGACCGTGCTCGGCCTGGCCGCGGTGGTGCTGACGGCGTTGGACGACAACGGAACGGACTACCGGATCCTGGTCCGGTCGTCGTTCGCCGGTCACCTGGCGGACTGGCTGATCGACGCCGCCGAGGAATTCGGCGTCGACTGGTGATGACGACGGTGACGGCCGGTGCGCGGGATCGCCTCGTGCGCCGGCTCGCCGACCCCGCGGTTCTGGTGTGCGGCATCGTCAACGTCACACCGGACTCGTTCTGCGGCGCCGGCCGCTGCCCCGACCAGGAGGACGCCGTCGAGCATGCGCGCACCCTGATCGCGCAGGGTGCCGAAATGCTCGACATCGGAGGCGAATCGACGCGCCCGGGGTCCCATCCGCCGTCGGTCGCCGAGGAGATCGCGCGCGTCGTGCCGGTCATCGACACGCTCGCGCGCACCACGTCCGTGGCGATCTCGGTCGACACCTCGCGGCCGGAGGTGATGCGCGAGGCGGTGGCCGCGGGTGCGGTGATGATCAACGACATTCGCGCACTGCGCATGGGTGGGGCGTTGGAAACCGCAGCGCGCCTTGATGTCCCGGTATGTCTCATGCACATGCAGGGCGAGCCGAGCACGATGCAGAACGCGCCCACCTATTACGACGTGGTGGCCGAGGTGCGCAGGTTCCTGCTCAGCCGGGTCGATGCCTTCCGCGCCGCCGGTATCCCTGCCGCACACCTGGTGCTCGACCCGGGCTTCGGGTTCGGCAAAACCCTGGACCACAACCTGGCGCTGCTCGTGGCGCTGCGTTCGCTCACCGGCACCGGTTTTCCGGTGATGGCGGGCCTGTCCCGCAAGAGCATGCTCGGCGCCATCACCGGACGCGATGTCGCCGACCGGCTGCCGGCCTCGGTGGCCGCCGCGGTGATCGCGGCCCAGCAGGGAGCCGCCATCCTGCGTGTCCACGACGTCGCGGCGACGGTGGACGCCGTCGCCGTCGCGAGCGCGGTCGACACCGCGAGGGCAAGAGTGCCCAAATACCCGCAACTGATGTAGCGTCGATACGCACTGATATCTCAGTTCAGTTGCGCTGTGTATCAACAGGAGGTTCGGGATGGCCGGTGCGCCCTTGCTGTCCGACCAGGCCTATGACGCCATCCGCGACAAGATCGTCTCGCTGGAGATCCCGCCGGGTGCTCCCATCGAGGAGGAGCAGCTCGCGGCGGAACTCGGTGTCGGGCGCACGCCCGTCCGGGAAGCGATCAAACGGTTGGCGCACCGCCGTCTGGTGGTCGTGTATCCCCGCAGCGGCAGCTTTGCGGCCGACCTGCACCCGGCGGACCTGGAAGCGCTGTGCGACATGCGGGAGCGCCTCGAGGGGCTGGCCGCCGAGCGGGCCGCCGGCGAGGCCACCTACGAAGAACGCCAGGAACTGCGCGGCATCCTCGACGAACTGGTGGCATGCGACGACCCGGCGGTACTACTCGGTCTCGACGTGGTGGTGCACCGCGCCGTGCACCGGATGGCGCACAATCCGTACCTGCTCGACGTGCTGACGCAGAGCCTGGACCTGTCGTTGCGGATGTGGAATCTCGCCAACGAGCGCCTGCCCGACCTCAACCATCATGTGCACGGTCAGACCGAAGTGCTGCAGGCCATCCTGGACCGTGACAGCGACCGGGCGCGCCAGCTGGCCGAGGCACACGTCCGCGAATTCGAGGACGACATCCGCAAGATGTTCTGACGGCGGTCAGCTCACAGAACGACCACCGAACGCAGCACCTTGCCGTCGTGCATGGTCTGGAATGCCTCTTCGACCTCGTCGAGCTTGATCCGCTCGGATACGAACCGCTCCAACGGCAACCGGCCCTGCTGGTACAGGTCGACCAGCGTCGGGAAGTCCCGCTCGGGCAGACAGTCGCCGTACCACGACGACTTCAGCGAGCCACCGCGGGAGAAGAAGTCGACCAGCGGCATCTCGAGCGTCATGTCAGGGGTGGGCACACCGACGAGGACCACCGTGCCGGCCAGGTCACGCGCATAGAACGCCTGGCGCCAGGTTTCCGGACGGCCGACGGCGTCGATCACGACGTCCGCGCCGAACCCGCCGGTCAGCTCCTGGACGGCCGCGACGGTGTCGACTTCCGCGGCATTGACGGTGTGGGTGGCACCGAGTTCCTTGGCCCACTCCAACTTCCGGGGATCGCGATCGATTGCGATGATGGTGCCCGCGCCGGCCAGTCGGGCGCCCATGATGGCGGCATCGCCGACACCGCCGCAGCCGATGACGGCCACCGAATCGCCCCGGGACACATTGCCGGTGTTCACCGCCGCGCCCAGACCCGCCATGACACCGCACCCGAGCAGCCCGACCACCTCGGGGTCGGCGTCGGGATCCACCTTGGTGCACTGCCCGGCGTGCACCAGGGTCTTGTCAGCGAAGGCGCCGATGCCGAGCGCCGGGGTCAACTCGGTGCCGTCGTCAAGGGTCATCTTCTGGGTCGCGTTGTGGGTGTTGAAGCAGTACTGCGAGCGGCCACGCTTGCATGCGCGGCACTGCCCGCACACGGCACGCCAGTTCAGGATCACAAAGTCGCCCACCGCGACGGATTCCACACCGGCGCCGACCTCTTCGACCACGCCGGCGGCTTCATGGCCGAGCAGGAACGGGAATTCGTCGTTGATACCGCCTTCGCGGTAGGTCAGATCGGTATGGCACACGCCGCACGCCTGGATGTCCACCACCACTTCGCCGGGGCCCGGATCCGGGATGGTGATGGTCGCGATCTCGACCGGGGCGCCCTTGGAGCGGGCGATGACGCCTCGAACTTGTTGCGGCATAGAGATACTCCTCGATGATGTGGCTTGTCGGCCGAGTGGCCGGGGGCTGAAACAGCAGTGTGTCCGAAAATCCAGTGTAGTTGTGGTTGCGCGTTGCCCTCACAGCACGATGCACAGCCGGAACGCGTCGTAGACCGCGGCGTGGATGTTGCGACTCGCCACGGCGTCGCCGATCCGGAACAGCTGATACGAGCCTTCGGTGTTGCGCACGACGTCTTGAGGCCGAAGATCAAGCAGGGCCTGCTGATCGACCTCACCGAGGTTCGAGGAACCGGGCACCAGGGAGAAGTACAGGTCGTCCTGCGGCAACGTGCCGTGCTCGACGACGACCTGATCCACGAGGCGCTGCCGCGTCGCGTGGGCGTATTCGTTGTAGAGGTCGACCTCCAGACGACCGTCCTTGCGCCGCACACC
Organism: uncultured Mycolicibacterium sp.; assembly: GCA_945957405.1. Classification (GTDB taxonomy): domain Bacteria; phylum Actinomycetota; class Actinomycetes; order Mycobacteriales; family Mycobacteriaceae; genus Mycobacterium. The sequence goes on from CAMFLL010000009.1 coordinate 11,018, forward strand.
CGTGACGCGTTCGTTGAGCGTCACGCGCACATCGTGCTCGGCGAAGACCTTGAAGTAGCCCGGGTAGTTCACGCCGCCGACGTCGGGCGCCAAAGTGCGCTCCGGAGTGACGAACTCGACCCTGACCCCGCTGCGGGCCAGCACCTCGGCGGCGTCCATCCCCGGGTGGCCGCCGTTGTCGTCGTAGAACAGGACGTCACCGGCGGGCCGCACGGCACCGCACAGCACATCCCATGCGTCGGTGACCAGTTGCGCTCCCTCGGTGAGGAATTCGGTGTTCGGCAGGCCGCCGGTGGCCACCACCACGATATCGGGGTTCTCGGCCAACACCTCATCGGCCTCGGCGTAGGCGTTGGTCCGGATGTCGACATCGAGCAGTTTGCACTCAGCCAGCCGCCACTCGACGATGCTGATCAGATCGCGCCGGCGCGGAGACGACGCCGCCAGCCGGATCTGGCCGCCCGGCGCGTCGGCGGCCTCGAAGACGATCACGCGGTGTCCGCGTTCACCGAGCACCCTGGCCGCCTCCAGGCCGGCGGGGCCCCCACCGATGACCACCGCAGTACGTGCCGGCCCCGTGGCGCTCGGCACATGATGCGGCATCCGGTCCTCACGCCCGGTGGAGGCGTTGTGCACGCACTTGGCGTCCCTGGCCTGGTAGATCTCGTCGAGGCAGTAGCTCGCTCCGACGCAGGGCCGGATCCGATCCTCTTGCCCGGACTGGATTTTCGCGACGATGTGCGGATCCGCGATGTGCGCCCGCGTCATCCCGACGAGGTCGATGAGGCCGTCCCGGATGGCATGTCGCGCGGTGGCGACGTCGTTGATGCGCGCGGCGTGCATCACCGGGATGGACAGCGACGCTTTGACATGCCCGGCGAATTCGAGGTGCGGGGCGACGGGGGTGCCCATCGGCGGGATCACCCGTGACAACGCCTCGTCGCTGGCCATGTAGCCCTTGATGACGCTGATGAAATCGATACCTTCGGCGACAACACGCCTGGCGATCTCCATGCCTTCATCGAGTTGAAGGCCGCCGGGCATGTCCTCGTCGAGTGACATGCGGATACCGACGGTGAAGTCCGGTCCCGCTGCCTCACGCACCGCACGGATCACGCGTAGCGGGAAACGGAGCCGATCCTCCAGGCTGTTGATCCCGTACTGGTCGTCGCGATGGTTGGTCAGCGGCGACCAGAACGAGTCGAGCAGGTGGGTGTAGGCCTCGAGTTCGACGCCGTCCAGGCCGGCCTCCCGGCACCGCGCCGTCGCGTCGGCGTAGGCCCGCACGATGCGATCCATGTCCCATTCCTCGGCGACCTTCGGAAAGGCCCGGTGCGCGGGTTCGCGGACGGCGGAGGGAGCGATCACCGGCAGCCAGTCGCCGTCATAGTTGCTGGTCCGTCTCCCCAGATGGGTGATCTGGCACATCACGGCGGCGCCGTTCTCATGGACCCCGTATGCGAGCTCGCGCAACCACGGCACGATCTCGTCCTTGTACAGGTGCAGGTTGCCGAACGCCGCGGGGCTGTCGGGGGCGACCACCGCCGAGCCGCCCATCATCGTCAGGCTCACCCCGCCCTTGGCCTTCTCCTCGTGGTACAGGCGGTAGCGGCGTTTGGGCATGCCCTCCTCGGTATAGGAGGGCTCATGGGACGTACTGACCACGCGGTTGCGCAGCGTCATATTCCGCAATTGGAACGGCTGCAGGAGCGGGTCGATGATCTGATGCGACATACCGATCTGGCCTTCTAACATTTCAGACGTGTGGGCTGACACGTCAACGTGTTAGTAATGTATGTCACTCAGGGCCGAGGGTCAAGGGTTGGCGCCGGGACATTCCGGCTGGCAGACGCTTTGATATATCACCAGAATATTGACTGGTATATTAGACTCCGGTCATGACTGGGATGCTGGTCGGCGCACCAGCCGGGGCGCCAACCCTCGGCTCGGCGACGGAATACCTGTACGGACTTCCCCGCGGGTCGAAGAAGGTCGGACTGGCACGCGCCGCCGCCCTGTTCAGCCTGCTCGGTTCACCGCAGGACGCGGTGCGCACGGTCCATGTCGCGGGCACGGCGGGCAAGGGTTCGGTGAGCGCCTTCGTCGCGAGCATCCTCACCGCGCACGGTTTCCGGGTCGGCACCCACCTCTCGCCGCATGTCCGCACCATCCTCGAACGTTTCCAGATCGACGGCGCGAACCTGCGAGCCGAACATTTCGTGGCGGCTGTTGCCGCCATCGCGCCCGCCGTCACGGCGGTGGGACACACCGCATTGGGCACCCCGACCTTCTTCGAGGCCGCCAACGCAGTGGCGTTCACCCGGTTCGCCACGGAGACGTTGGACTACGCCGTCATCGAGACCGGCGTCGGCGGCCTGCTCGATGCGACCAACACCATCACGCGATCCGACAAACTCGCCGTCATCACCCGTATCGGGATCGACCACACCACGATGCTCGGTGACACCGTCGCCGAGATCGCCGCCCACAAAGCCGGGATCCTGCCCGCCGGTGGCCACGGCATCGTGTTGCGGCACCACCAGGCCAGTGTGCGCTCCACCATCCACCAAGCGGCACAACGGCAACGGTGCCGCCTGGACATCGTCGACCCCCGGAAGGTGACGTGCACCGTTGATTCCGCGGGCACGGTGCTGCACCTGGACGGCGCCGATTTCCCGCTCGGCCTCCAGGGTCGACACCAAGGCGTCAATGCCGCGGTGGCGCTGCGTTCGGCAGAGCATCTCGCACGCCGCGACGGGTGGAGCCTCGAGCCCACCGCGGTGCGCGCGGGCCTGGCGCGCGCCTGGCTTCCCGGACGCGTCGAACGGCACACCGTCGGCGGGCGCGAGGTCATCCTGGACGGGGCGCACAACAACGTCAAACTCGTCGCATTGGTCGACACCGTGCGCGCACTGCATCCCGGCGCACGGTTCACCTGGGTGCTGGCCGCCAAGGCGGACAAGGATTTCCAGTCGGTCCTCGCGACGATCGCGCCGATCACCGCATCCGTCGTCGCGACGCAGTTGCCCGCCGACGGTGCCGGTCCCACGCCACCGTCGATTCCGGCCGGCACACTGGCCGAGCAGGCGCAGGCGCGGGGACTCCGTGCCGTTGCCATTGCCGACCCGACCGCTGCAGTCCGGGCCGCCATGGAAACTGACGACCAAGGGCCGGTGGTGGTCACGGGATCGTTCCTGCACCTGGCAGCCGCCGATGTCGCCCTGGCGCTCGCCCGCCCTTGACCACGCCGAGAACCTGACCTAACGTTGTGTCACGACTCATATATCACCTGTCTATCAACACACCTTTATCAACACACCTTGGGAGGGACGACGGTGACGATCAGCGTGTTCGACCTCTTCTCGGTGGGCATCGGCCCCTCGAGCTCGCACACCGTGGGGCCGATGCGGGCCGCGGCGCGGTTCGTCTCCGACCTGCACACGCTCGGTGCATTCGACGATGTGGCCGATGTCCGGGTAGACCTCTACGGCTCGCTGGCAGCCACCGGCGCGGGGCACGGCACCATGACGGCGATCCTCCTCGGATTGGAGGGCAACCGGCCGGAAGAACTCGAAACCGCCCACATGGAACAACGGATCGCCACGATGCGCGACACCGGCCATATCGCGCTCGGCGGCACTCGTGACATCGCACTCACCGAACAGGACATGGTGCTGCGGCCGCTGACCATCCTGCCGTTCCACCCCAACGGGATGACCTTGACGGCCACCCGATCCGACGGTTTCGAACTGCATCGTGAGACGTATTTCTCGGTTGGCGGTGGCTTCGTGGTCACCGAGGCCGAAAGTCGCCAGCAGGCAACGCCACTGAAGACGCAGCGAGGCCCCGCGTTCAGCTCTGCCAAGGAGATGCTCGAGCTCTGCCACCAGAGATACTGCCGGATAAGCGATCTCATGCTCGACATCGAACTCGCATCCCGACCGGCCGACGAGATCCGTCGGCGCCTGCTGCACATCCGCGACGTCATGGTCGAGTGCGAGAAGCGCGGTATCGCCCGCGACGGCTACCTTCCCGGATCCCTGCGTGTTCGCCGGCGCGCCAAGGACTGGTACGACCGACTCAACGCCGAGGATCCTGACCGCAGGCCTGAATTCGCCGAGGACTGGGTCAATCTGGTCGCCCTCGCGGTCAACGAGGAGAACGCATCGGGTGGCCGCATCGTGACCGCACCGACCAACGGCGCGGCCGGTATCGTCCCCGCCGTACTGCACTACGCCGTGCATTACACGAAGGCCGGCAGCGCCGACCCCGACGACACCGCGGTCCGGTTCCTGCTGGCCGCCGGAGCCGTCGGATCGTTGTACAAGGAGCGCGCCTCCATCTCGGGAGCCGAGGTCGGCTGCCAAGGCGAAGTCGGTTCGGCCGCGTCCATGGCCGCCGCCGGGCTCGCCGAAATACTCGGTGGCACACCGGAACAGGTGGAGAATGCCGCTGAGATCGCGATGGAACACAGCCTCGGCCTCACGTGCGATCCGATCGAGGGACTGGTACAGATTCCGTGCATCGAACGCAACGCCATCTCGGCGGGTAAGGCCATCAATGCGGCCCGGATGGCGCTCCGCGGCGACGGCGCCCATCACGTCACGCTCGATCAGGTGATCGAAACGATGCGCACCACCGGGGCCGATATGAGCTCCAAGTACAAGGAGACCTCCACGGGCGGGCTCGCCGTGAATGTCCCCGTCAACTATGTCGAATGCTGAGAGACGTCGAATGCTGAGGGAGACGCGAATGCGCAGCGATGACACGATGCACCTTGACTGGTACGACCGCGGCATCCTCAATTTCGTGCTCGACTGGGCACCCCGTCCCGCGCCGCCCGACGACGCGGCCGTGGCCCGGTTCGGGATCGGTGCCCCCCGCGTCATGCGTCGCTTCGACGCGGTCGTCGACCTCTACTCGTCCACCGGCATCCCGCTGGAAGCGTCCGACCGTGACCTCGTCTGTCAGGCGATGCGGTACCGCTCGAGCGCCCACCTGGCTGTCTGATCCTGGAGCGGTGCGCCGCAACGACATCGGGACGCCGGCTCAGATCAGCCGGAGGTGTCCTGCCACAGCACAGCAACCAGCCGGTCGATGATCTCCTGCATGTACTGCAGCGCCTCGGGAATGCGGTCGCGGCCGAATCGATACCGCGGGGCGTTGACGGTCAGAATTGCGACCATCGAACCCGAGGCGTCACGCACAGGCCGGGACAGTGACAGCAGACCCTCCTCGAGTTCGTTGTCGATGACACCGAAACCCTGCTCCCGGACTTGTTGGAGTTCGCGCATCAGCACTTTGCGATCGGTGATCGTGTGCTCCGTGTACGCCGGAAGTTGTTCGGGCAGAATGGCCATCACCTTCTGGGTGGGCATCTCCGCCAACAGCACCTTGCCGGAGGAGCTGGCATGTAGCGGCCACCGCTGCCCCACCATGTGTTGCGCCATCCGGGATCCCATTCCGACCAGATGCGAACCGAAGGCCTCGGCGATCAGGTCGACCCCATCCGTCGAGTTCGGTATCGACATCGACACCGCTTCGTTGAACTTGTCGGCCAGTTCCTGCAGCAGCGGCTGGACCCGCGACACCAGTCCGGCGTACGGGTCCGCGAGGCGGCCCAGCCTGGCGAGATCCCATCCCAGGACGTAGTTGTTGTCGATCCGGTCGACAAGGCCGCTGCGCTCGAGGCTGTACAACAGCCGGAACGCGGTGGGCCGTGAGATGCCGACGGCCTTGGCCAACGTCGTGACGGTCGCGCCGGAACGGGGCTGCGCAGCGAGCTCGCGCAGTACGCGAACGGCCTTGGTGACCGACTTGTTGACCATCACGTCGGATTCACCAGCTTCAACTGGCTCGGCGACCTCGGACATCGCAATCCTTTGCTGTCGGGACAGGGGCGTGCCGTCCAGCGTAGCCGCTCGGTGTTCAAGATTTGAACGCGTGTGGCTCCGACACCGTCACGGCACGAGCGGGGAACCTGTAACAACTTGCCCGGCATTTACCGCGTTCATTTTATGAATCAGAAGTTCGTTTTGAGATTCCCATGGTGAGATGCTCGCCACATTCGGTCCACGTTGCCCCCGACTCGAACGGTGCCGCCTGCTCGCACAGCGGCAACGGAGGAGTTTCCGTCGCCAGCCGGAGCCTGGCGCACTACCTGCGTAATATCGCTCAACAGCCACTTCGACCGCCCCCTTGACGCAGACCCCGATGCGGCACAGATGGCCTCCAGTCGGTGCGTCGAATGTGTGGCCCCGACACTGTTGACTGCCCGCTGAGCGCCATGTCACAATCTAACCGCCACGTTCATTAATTGAACGTCAAGAACAAATAGATTTCGCTGCCCGATATTGCGATGCGCGACGTACGCGCTGAACGAGACCTCTACACAGGGCCGCGACCTGCCCGCTTGCACCGTCTGAACACTCAGCAAGACAAGGAGTTCGAGATGTCGTCGACCATTACGGAAGCCATCGAAGCGATTGCCGCCAAAAAGATGGTGGTTGTCGTGGACAACGAGGACCGCGAGAACGAAGGCGACCTCATCATGGCAGCCGAGCACGCCGACACCGATGCCGTGGCGTTCTTCCTCGAGCACACCTCCGGCTACCTGTGCGTGTCCATCGACGCGACGCGCGCCCAGGATCTGGCGCTGGAACCGATGGCCCGGAACAACACCGACCGGCACCGCACCGCCTACCTCGTCACTGTCGACTACACCCGGGGCACCACAACCGGGATCAGTGCGGGCGATCGCGCCGCGACAGTGCGGGCATTGGCAGATCCGACGATCGATCCGGATGATCTGTCGCGTCCGGGCCACGTCGTTCCGCTGCAGGCCAAGCCCGGTGGCGTGCTGGAACGCGCCGGCCACACCGAGGCGGGTGTCGACCTGTGCAAGGCTGCCGGTCTGAGCGGCGCAGCGCTGCTGTGTGAGATCGTGACGCCGGATCGGCGAGACATGATGCGGCGACCGGAACTCGAACGATTCGCCGCATCCCACGGCTTGCCGATCATCACGATCGACGCGCTGCGGGCCTGGCGCCGACGCCACGGCGATGCGGTCGAAGCGGCCCCGCAGGACCCTGTCGTGGTGCGTTCCGGACAGAGCACCCTTCCCACCGAGACCGGCACCTTCCATGCCATTGCCTACAGGTCCGACGAGAGCATCGAACATCTCGCGCTGGTGATGGGCGACCCCGCGGCCACAGCGGCCCCGCTCGTTCGCGTGCACAGTGAGTGCATCACCGGCGATCTGGTGGGCTCGTTGCGCTGTGACTGCGGAACCCAATTCCAGGACGCGCTACGCGCCATCGCGGACGCGGGTTCCGGCGTCCTCATCTATCTGCGCGGTCACGAGGGCCGTGGTATCGGACTGGGCAACAAGCTGCGCGCCTACCAACTGCAGCAGCACGAAGGGCTCGACACCGTCGACGCCAATGTCAGCCTCGGGCTGCCCATCGACAGTCGCAGCTTCGCAGCCGCCTGCCAGATCCTCGACGACCTCGGGATCGACCAGGTGAGGCTGATGACCAACAACCCCGACAAGATCCACGCGCTTGCCGAGCACGGGATCACCGTCATCGAGCAGGTGGCTCACAAAGTGATGCCCGGTTACTACAACCGCGACTACCTCACCGCCAAACGCGACCGACTGGGCCACACCCTGGCGCACATCGGCTGAGCCGCAACGTTTCACGTCACCACCCGACAGACATCACCGCGAGAGGCGAGACCATGACCAGCACCGCCGAACACATCGTCGAAACCCGTCCGGCCCCCTTCACCTGGGCCCAGTCGGCTCAGTACAGCCAGGGCGCCAGAGCCGGTGAGCTCGTCTTCACCTCGGGCCAGGCCGGCTACGACGATGATGGCAACCTGGTGGAGGGCGGGTTCGAAGCCCAGGCCCGGCAGGTGCTGCGCAATATCGAAGCTGTCCTGCAACAGCACGGCGCATCCCTGGCGTCGGTGGTCAAGCTGACCGCCTACCTCGGCGACAAAGCATACTTCGAGGCGTTCAAGAAGGTCCGCGGCGAATTCTTCCCGAGCCCGTGGCCCGCCGTCACCGCACTGCAGAACAATTTCCTGGTCGAGGGCATGCTCGTCGAGATGGACGCCGTCGCCCTGGCCGGTGCTCGCCGCGTCCACGTCGAGCACACTGAACGTCAGAGCTGACGAACGTCAGAACCGACGGAGGGGAAGTCCATGGACCTGGGATTGTCCGGCAAGGCTTTTGTGGTCACCGGCGCCAGTGAGGGACTGGGTCTGGCGTGTGCGCGGGAACTGCTGCGGGAAGGCGCCGTGGTCACGGTGTCGTCGCGGTCCGAGGACAAGGTCGCCGATGCAGTGACCGATCTCGACGGCGACTGGGCCGACAAAGTCGCCGGTATCGCGGCGGACAACGGTGAGCCGGCCGCCGCCGAACAGATCGTGGCCGCTGCGCTGTCGCGGTGGAACAGGTTGGACGGGTTGGTGATCAGCGTGGGCGGGCCGCCGCCGACCACGGCACTCAGCGCGGCCGACGACGACTGGGAGCGATCGTTTCGGTCGGTGTTCCTGGGGGCGGTGCGACTGATCCGTGCCGCCGTCCCGGCGATGAGCCAGGGCGGCGCCGTTGTCCTGGTGCTGTCGACGTCCGTGAAATCACCGCTGACCGGACTCGGCATCTCCAACGGGTTGCGGCCCGGTTTGGCGATGGTGGCCAAGGACATTGCCGACGAGCTGGGCCCGCGTGGCATCCGGGTACTCAGCGTGTTACCCGGCCTGTTCAATACCGCGCGCGGCGCGAGTGCGTCCCGACGGGAGCTCGACCACATCCCGCTGGGCCGCATCGGCGATCCCGCCGAGTTCGGCCGCGCGGTCGCGTTCCTGGTCTCGCCGGCAGCGTCGTACATCACCGGTTCCGCGGTCGCGGTGGACGGCGGCGCGCTCCGGGCGCTGTGACGCCGATTACCCTTATCGTGTGGGCAGCCAGCGAGTGCCGGGTGGAGTGGTACACACATTGCCGTCCGATCTGCGCGCGGCACTGATCGCGAACACGACGGCCCTCGATGCGTGGAAGGACATCACTCCCCTGGCCCGCAACGAGTTCATCTGTTGGGTGGAAGACGCCAAACAGCAGGTCACCCGGGAGCGCCGGATCCGCCGCACGCAGGAGGAGTTGGAGGAGGGTCAGCGCCGCCCCTGCTGCTGGCCAGGGTGCAAACACCGCGAGCGCACCGGCAAGTAGAGTTCACGCCGCCGAGCCCCAATTGGTGGCGCCGATGACCCGCGCATCGATCACCCGGGTGACGCGGCCCAATCGGTCCTGCGATCGGCGCAGAATCCGGGCCAACTGCCGGTCGTCGTCCGGGTCGGCTGCGATGGCGAACACCTGGTCGGTCGCAAATCCGTGCACGATCCGGGTCAGCTCGCTGGGGTGCCTGCTGGTCACCACGACGCGGTGGCCCGATCCGAGCAGTTCGAGAGCCAACCGGTACCCCGCGTCGAGATCGGCGTGGGTGATCAGGGTGACCGGCGTGTCTCGACTCATGTCCCCACTCAACCGCCGGCGGCTGGGCGCCCGCTGTGGTCAGCGTGTGGAGTTGATCGGCGCCTCGGGCAGCCGGGCAGCCGAGCAATGTCAACTCCACCGTGCGTAAGCTCAGCGAGTGGCCTGGTGACACGCACCGTCGACCAGCGGTCCGGCAAACCTGAGCAAACCGATGTTGAAATACTCACCAAGGCAACATCTTTGGTGAAAGATCTCGCGACGATGTATGAGTGACGATGCGTTAGAACGGAGTTCCATGAGCGACACCCGAATCCTGTGCTTTGGCGATTCACTGACCTGGGGGTGGGTTCCCGATGCCGAAGGCGCACCCACCGAGCGGTTCGCCCGGGACCAACGCTGGACCGGTGTCCTGGCCGACGAACTGGGCGACGGCTACGTCATCATCGAGGAGGGGCTGAGCGCCCGAACCACCACCGCCGAGGACCCGACCGACCCTCGACTCAATGGGTCGAAGTACCTGCCGTCCAGCCTGGCGAGCCATCTGCCACTGGATCTCGTGATCATCATGCTGGGCACCAACGACACCAAGGCCTACTTCAACCGGACCCCACTCGACATCGCGCTGGGCATGTCGGTACTGGTGACTCAGGTGCTCACCAGTGGTGGCGGAGTGGGCACCGTGTATCCGGCACCCAAGGTCCTGGTCGTTGCGCCACCGCCCCTGGCACCACTACCCCATCCCTGGTTCCAGTTGATCTTCGACGGCGGTCACGCGAAGAGCGCCGCCCTGCCCGAGGTGTACTCGGCCATGGCGTCGTTCGTGAAAGTGCCGTTCTTCGACGCGGGTTCGGTGATCTCGACCGACGGCGTCGACGGTATCCACTTCACCGAGCAGAACAACCGCGACCTCGGTGTCGCCCTGGCACAGCAGGTGCGTACCGTGCTGGCCGGCTGACTACCGGGTGAGCGATCTGGGCCGGCACACCACTGCGGTGATCGCCACGACGGCCGCGCTGATGACAAACGCGGCGTGCACCGACACCAGGTCGGCCGCGCCGCCGAGGAGCGCCGCCGCCAGGGGTCGTGAACCCACGAAGCCGACGATCCACAGCGCCATGATCCGGCCCCGCAATTCCTGCGGCGCCCGTTCCTGCACGACGGTGCTCAGGCAGGTCATCGCTGTGCCGAAACCCATTCCGGCGATGAAGAATCCCACCACCACCAGCCAGACGGTCGACGCCACCACCAGCAACCCGCTACCGACGGTCAGCAGACACAGTCCGACCGACGCGGCCCGCGCGGCCTGCACTCGACCACCCAGGGTGGCCAGCACCGCGATGCCGACTGCCGCGCCGACACCGAACGCCGTGGCGAGTTGACCGACGAGGTCGGTGCCGCCGCCGACATCCGCGGCCATCGACGGAGCCAGCGTGATCGAGGGATCCGAGGCGAAGCCGACAGCGGCCACGGCGAGCAGCGCAAGGCGCAGCGGGCGATCCTGCCAGGCATAGCGCAGCGCGGTGCGGACCCGATAGTCGGTGCCCGACTTGGGTTTCTCTGGCGCCGGAAACTTCACCAGGGCGAGGACGAGCACGAAAACCAGGTTCAGGGAGGCGCTGGTGATGAACGCGGCCGCGGGGCTCAGTTGGACCGCCATGAAGGCGCCGACGGCGGGTCCGATCATCCGGCCGAACGTCATCGGCACCGAGTTCAAGGCCATGGCTGTCGGCAGTTCGCCGTCGCGGATCAGACTCGGCACGATCGACTGCATTGCCGGACCGCCGATGACGAAGCCGATGCCGACCAGTAAGGAGCCGGCCAGGACCGCGGCGGTGATTTGAGCACTGTCCGCATTGGGCATGCACAGCAGCAAGACCGCGATGGACACCGAACCGACAGCGCACATGAAACGGCCGAGCAGGATCTGGCGAACCGGGTTGCCGGTATCGGCCCATTTCCCGCTGGTCGGGCTGAAGAGCAACTGCGGTCCGAACTGCACCACCCCGACCAGACCCACCATCAAGGCCGACCCCGTCGCATCGTGAATGACCACCGCAGCGACCAGGCTGTGCGTCCACACGCCGACGACGGCGAACATCTTGCCCCAGAAGAGCCCACCGAACATGCGGTCGAACATGAGTGGGAGCGCCCCGCGGGGGCGGGTGACTGGAAGCTGGGCGCTGACCGTCATGCGCCCACGCCCTTTTCGAGATCGGTGACAAGCCGCTCGAGGAGTTCGATCAAGGTGTCGACATCGCTGTGCGGCCAGTGCGCGATGGCCTCGGTGAACATCTCGTGGCGCCGCGCCGTGACCTGCTCGAGCTCTTTGCGCCCCACATCAGTCAGCGTGAGTTCGCACCGCCGATGATCCCCCGGTGCCGACGACTTGCTCAGCAACCCGGCGGCGACGACGCCGGCCACGGTGCGGCTCGCGGTCGAATGTTCCACTGCCATGTAGTCGGCGACGTCACGGACTGATGCCCCCGCCCCCGATTTGTCGGCCTGCTCCACTGCACGCAGCGCGCGCAGGGTGGACAACGTGGTACCGGAGACGGCAAGCAATCGGCGTCGCCAGGCGGGTCGCTGACGGACATGACGGATCTGGGTCAGCAGATCATCGAGGTGTTCATAGCGCGACTCCGGCATTTTTATATGTATAGCACATACATATTTCGAGCCGAAGTGTGGGGCACGCGCACTCGGGGGGTGGGCGCGTGCCCCACACCATCCGAAGGTATCGAGCTTTGATGGGGACCAGCACTGCGTGCGATGTGCACTGGATATGAACTGGCGGGCCCCCATCACCCGCGTGTCACCTGCTGTCATTAGAATCACTAATGCAGCCCAATAATATTTAGCTGTACTGAAGTACCGGGCGTACCTACCGTAAACGTCATGAGTCCGCTGCTGATGGTCTTCGCGACCGGTTTCCTGACCTCGATGACGTTGATCGCCGCCATCGGCGCGCAGAACGCCTTCGTGCTGCGCCAGGGCATCCGCCGCGAGCACGTCATGCCGGTCGTGGCGGTGTGCGCGGTGTCGGATCTCGTCCTGATCGCAGCTGGTATCGCCGGGTTCGGTGCCATCGTCGCCGCCCACCCCAACGTCACCACGGTCGCCAAGATCGGCGGTGCGGCATTCCTCATCGGTTACGGCGTGCTGGCCGCCCGGCGCGCCTTCAAACCGGGCACTCTCACCGCGTCCGAAACTGCGCCGGCCCGCCTCACCGGTGTCCTGGCGACGTGCCTGGCGCTGACGTTCCTCAATCCGCACGTCTACCTCGACACCGTCGTGCTGCTCGGCGCGCTGGCCAACGAACACCGCGACAACCGGTGGCTGTTCGGTATCGGCGCCGTGACGGCCAGCGTCGTCTGGTTCACCACCCTCGGCTTCGGCGCCACCAAACTGTCGGGGCTGTTCTCCAAGCCGATGACCTGGCGGATCCTCGACGGCGTCATCGCCGTGACGATGATGGCGCTCGGCGCGTACCTCGCGCTGTCCTAGCCGCCGACACTGCAATTCGAGTACACATCGCGCGAGTGACCCCGACACAACCTCCAGTCTCGGCGCGCAGACAGATACCGGACAATCGTTGAACTGTTGGCTTTACAGATCGTAGGGACGAAACCCGTTGCCATCCGCACCGTTAGCGGCCAGTCTTCGATGAAGGCTCCATTGACCGGTCGGAAGGAATCCCATGCGCGACGTCGAGCTGACCGTCGAACACGGTGAGATGCAGTGGTCGGCGGGCACCACGTGGTGGCGCGCAACGCGGCCGTTGACTCCCCCGGCGTCGAAACGCACTCCGGTCGTGGCGATTCACGGTGGCCCGGGTTTCACGCACGACTACATCCGGGCGTTCAGCGAGCTTGCCGCGGATGGCCGCACCGTCTACCACTACGACCAGATCGGCGGCGGGCGCTCCACGCATTTCGACGCCGGCAATGTGCCGGCACTGGACGACGAACTCTTCGAGACCGAACTTCGCCAGCTCGTCGATCACCTTGGTATCTCTGATGATTTCGCCCTGGTCGGCAATTCGTGGGGCGGCATGCTCGCCGCGCAGTTCGCCACCACCCGGCCCGCGGGCCTGCGCTGTGTGGTGATCTCGAATTCGCCTGCCAGTATCCCACTGTGGGTGGCGGGCATCGCCGAACTCCGGGAAGAAGCGGCGCCTGAAGTGCGGGACGTGCTCGCGCACCACGAAGACGCCGGGACGACGGACTCCGCCGAGTACATCGCGGCGATGGACGTCTTCAACCGCGAGCATCTGTGCCGCGCCGTTCCGTGGCCGGACGACCTGTGGGTGTCGTTCGCCTACATCGACCGCGACCCGACCGTGTACCGGGTCACGCTCGGCCCGACCGATCACGTCATCGTGGGCACCTTCAAGGACTGGGACATCACCGACCGACTCGGGGACATCACGGTGCCGGCGCTGGTCATCCGCGGCAGGCATGACGAGGCGACGGAGTCGGCAGTGAAGCCGTTCGTCGAGCTCATCCCCGACGCAACCGCTGTCACGTTCGAGCAGTCGAGCCATACCCCGCACTTGGAGGAGCCCGTCGACTTCTTCCGGGTGGTCGGCAACTTCCTCCGCAGCCACGACTGGCCATTTCGCGCCGCAGTGCGGTAATCGGACTAAAGTGTCTGCGATGAGCGAGACACCCCGACTCACGCTCACCCAGCTGGCCACCCTGGTCGAGTTCGGTCGGCGGGGCACGCTCGCGCAGGCAGCTGATGCCCTTGGGTACACCCCAGGCGCTGTCTCACAACATATTTCAGCGCTGGAGCGTTCGGTGAACGCCAAGCTGGTCGAAAAGGTGGGCCGTCAACTCAAGCTCGCCGACGCCGGGCAGGTACTACTACGGCATGCGAGTGCGATCCTGGCCGCCGAACGTGAGGCGATCCGGGCCGTCGCGTCGTTGGACGACCAGGTGGCCGGCATCCTGACCGTGGGCACATGGGGCAGCACAGCGGCAACCCTGATGGCACCCGTGGTGCGAGGGATGGCCGAGCAGTATCCGCATGTGTCGGTGCGGTCGCGCGAAGTGGATCTCGACGATGCCGCGAGTTCGGTGCGACACGGCACGGTCGATGTGGCGTTCGGACTCGATTACGTCGACGCACCGCTGCCGCGGCACCCGAATGTCTCGATGGCCGAACTGCTCGAGGAGGAGTTCGCCGTGGCCGTCGGTCCCGGTCTGATCGAACACGATTCGGACTGGGTGGAGACACACGAGCTGGAACAACTCGGCTGGATTCTGCCGCCACCGACCAGTCAGTACGGCACCGCGATCCGCTCCGGACTGCGCAACCGTGGCGTCGAGCCACTCGTCCTGCACGAGGTGACCGACACGGCCGCCTCCCTGCAGTTGGCCGCCGCCGGCCTCGGGGCCACCGTCATGACGCCGCTGATGCGAAAACTGAACCCGCATCTGACGTTGCGGTCCTTGAGGATGCGTACGCCGATGACCCGGCGGGTGGTGCTGCTGACACTGAGCGACCATGAACAGCGCGCCGTCATCGCGTTCTCCGACATCGTGACCGGTATCGTCGCCGAACTGCTTGCGGCCGAGCAGTCGTCGCCACCGGATGCCTAACCAACCGCCTGTGTCGAGCGCTCGTCATCCAAACCCGGTGCACCGATCGTCTTTCCGCGCATTCGCAGCACCAGGTAGATACCCGCACCCACCGCGATCCAGCACACGCCGAGCGTCTTGGCGTGAATGTCGGAATTCCACAACGCGTAGCCCAGCACCGCCACACCGAGCACGGGAGAGATCAAGTGGCGAGCAGTGTTTCGCGTGGAGGAGTTCAAGCCCAGATGCACGAACACGCTCACGTGGAGCAGCATGTACGCCGTCAGGGCCCCGAACACGACGAGAGTGGTCAGCAGCGCCAGGTGGCTGGTGCCGACGAGGCCGATCACCATCGACAGTCCAGCAATCAGCAGGATCGCATGCGATGGCACTTTGCGTTTCGGGCTCACATGCGCCAGGAACGACGGCAGCTGACGGTCGCGGGCCATGCTGAAGACCAGCCGGCTGGTGGTCGACTGTGAGGCGATCGAGTTGGCGAAGATCGCGATGAGCGCCGAGGTCAACGTCACCAGGGTCTGGAACCACGGGGCGATGACCACCCCGGCAATGGTGTAGAAGGCGCTGTTGACCGCGGCGTCGTCGGTGAAGCCGCCGGTGGGCACGAACAGGGCCGCGAAGTACACCTGCGCCATGAAGAGCACCGTGACAGCGGCAAGGACGATCATGGTGGCCTTCGACACCGCCCGGCCGCCGCCTTTGGCCTCCTCGTTCAGCGTGCTGATGGCGTCGAAGCCGATGAAGTTCAGCGCCGCAACAGGAATGGCACCGAAGGCGATGGCCCACGTGAAGTTGTCCGCCTTGAACAATGCGGCGAGCTCGAAGTGGGCCCGGCCCTGGGCGATCGCGATGAGAGCGCCGGCGATGAACATTCCGATGACCACGAGCTGGATGATCAGGAAGATGAGATTGGCCCGGGCGGTCAACGTGACACCGCGCAGCACGATCGCCGTGGCCGCCACCACGAAGATGATCACCCACACGGCGGCCGGTACGGCAGGCAGTTCACCCTCCATGGCCACCGCAGCGAAGACCGCGAGGAGCGCGGGAAGCAGTAGATAGTCGAGCAGGATCGCCCAGCCGGCCAGAAAGCCCAGGCCGGCTCCGAGTCCCTGCCGCACGTAGGAGTAGACCGAACCCGCGATGGGATACCGCTTGGCCATCTCGGCGTAGCTGACCGCGCTGAAGAACATCGCGATGGCGGCGATGACGTACACGAGCACCGGCATGCCCGCCGAGAACTCGTACACGACGCCGAAGACGGCCATGGGCGCCATCGGGACCATGTAGATGAGGCCGAAGACCACCACATCGAGCACACTCATGGACCGCTTGAGCTCTTGCTTGTATCCGAGTGCTTGCAGTTGCTGATCGCTGTCCGCAGATGTCTGCTCGTGCATGGCTTTTCCTCGCTGAGAAGGTGACGTGGCTTACACGCTAGAGCGGCGGTGGACACCCTGCCAGAGCAACGAACTGACGATTCGTGATGCTGACAGCGTAGAAATTCTGCGGTATCGCCGGCTGTTGTCGATGCCCGCGATCCGATAGCGGTACTCAAGTATTCGATGCGTTATTCGTCGCTGGTTTCCGACTGTGATCCGGGGCACCATGATTGCCATGACCAAGACAGTTCCCGAGCACGCCTCTGTCGTCATCGTCGGTGGTGGCGTCATCGGCACCAGCATCGCCTACCATCTCGCGGCCTCCGGCGTGCCCGACGTGGTGTTGATCGAGCGTGAGGAGCTGGCCAGCGGATCGACATGCAAGGCCGCCGGCGGCGTCCGGGCGACGTTCAGCCAGCCCGCCAACATCGCGATCGGGCTGCGCGGCCTGCAGGTCTATGCCCAGTTCGACGAACTGTACGGCCAGGACATCGATTTCAGCCGCGACGGCTACCTCTACCTGCTCTCCGACTCCGACAGCCTGGCAGCGTTCACCGAGCAGGTCGCCGTGCACAATCGGCACGGGGTACCCAGCACCATCATCGATCCCGATGAGGCCAAACGTATTTCGCCGCTCATCCGCACCGACGACATGGTCGGGGCGTGCTGGTCACCACGCGACGGTAAAGCCACCCCGGAGGCCGTCGTCGCCGGGTACGCGGCAGCGGCCCGCCGCCACGGCGCACGCATGATCCGGCACTGTGAAGTCCTCGACGTCACCCGCAGGGGGACCTCCGTCACGGGCGTGGTCACCGACCTCGGCACCATCTCGACGACCACACTGGTCTGCGCGGCCGGCGCCTGGTCACGCCAGATCGGCGACATGCTCGACGTCGACATCCCCGTGACCCCGGTACGCCGGCAGATCGCCTTCACCGAGCCATTGGCCGACCTGCCTGCCACCTCACCGTCACTGACCATCGACTTCCCCTCGAGCTTCTACTTCCATCCCGAGGGAAGCGGCCTGCTGCTCGGCTGGTCGGACCCGAATGAACAGCCCGGTTTCAACTTGAAGTTCGAGCTCGAGGACTGGCTGATGGGTGTCGGTGAGATCGCGCAACGGTGTGCGCCGGCGGTGCTCGACTACGGCATCCGCACCGGATGGGCGGGCCTCTATGAGGTCACCCCGGACAACAACCAGATCATCGACCGCCCCACCTGCATCGACGGGCTGCTCATCGCGACGGGCTACTCCGGCCACGGCTTTCTAATGGGTCCGGCCACCGGCGAGATCATCCGGGATCTGTACTACGGCAAGACACCCGATTACGACATCAGCGGATTCACCCTCGACCGCTTCGATCGGGCTGCGACCGCACGTTCCGAAGTGAATATCGTCTGACCGACACCCTTACCGTTACCTTATCTTATCCTTATATTTCTTAGACTTGGGGTAGCGTGGGCCGTCCAGCGACGGAGAGGACTCGCCATGCAGCGCAGGAAAACCACCCGGACCATCCTGGTGACGGGCGCATCGCGGGGGATCGGCGCCGAGACGGCTCGGCAGCTGGCCCGGCCCGACACCCACGTCGTCGTCAACTATCGCGCGCAGACCCAGCACGCGAACGCCGTCGCGTCAGCCATCCGTGCCGCGGGCGGACAGGCGTCGACGGTAGCGGCCGACATCAGCGACGATGCCGCTTCGGCCGCCATGATCGAGGACATCGGTCGCCGGTTCGGCACCTTGGACGCGTTGGTACTCAACGCCTCCGGGGGACTCGACCAGAGATCGGACGCCAACAGCGCCAGGCGCGCCAATCGCGCCGCCCAACGCAATCTGGTCAGGTTGGTCGTGCCGTTGATGCCGACCGGCGGCCGGATCGTGTTCGTGACCACCCACGCGGCCCACTTCTACCCCCACAAAGCGGTGCCGAAGGGGTACGCGACAACCGCGGCGAGCAAATGGGCCGGCGAGTCCGCGCTGCACGCCATGCGTTCTGACTTGCACCGCAGCGGAATCGACTTCACCGTCGTGTCCGGCGACATCGTCGGTGATCACGAGCCGGCAGACGGCCTTGGCGAGTTCGCGGCAACGATCGCAAACACGGTGATGACGCCTACCCCGTCCCGGATCGTGTACTTCCGTGGGGCCGATCACGTCGACCGCATCTCCGCATAATCCTTTCGTCTGCAAGGTTTCAAAGCGGTCACGATGGTGACGTTCGGCCCGTAGCCCCCGGTGTCTCGTCCGGCATGGGTGACAATCGAGGGTATGAAAGCCAGCGAACAGCTCGGCCTTCGCGAACGTAAGAAGATCCGGACCCGCGAGACCATCCGTCGTGAGGCATTTCGACTCTTCGAGCAGAACGGGTACGTCAACACAACCGTCGAGCAGATCGCCGAAGCCGCAGATGTGTCCCCACGGACCTTCTTCCGCTATTTCTCGTCCAAGGAGTATGTGCTGCTCTCCGACGACCTGATCGAACCCATCGTCGAGGCGTTCATCAAGGCGCCCGCGGAGTTGTCCCCGGTCGCCGCGTATCGCCATGGCGTCGAAACGACCTTCGGCGCCATGACCGAGGCCCAGTTGGAGAACGCGCTCGAGGGCCAGCGGCTGATGTACGCCATCCCGGAGGCGCGCGGACTGTTGTACTCCGAGTACATCCGGCTGATTGCCCTGATCACCGACGGCCTGGAGCAACGGTTCAGCCGCGCGGTCGACGAGTTCGAGCGGCGGATGCTGGCCGGCGCCATCGTCGGCGTCCTGATCGCCTGCTCCGATGGGACGCCGATGCCCGATGACCCGATCGCGCGGGGGCTGACGCTGCTCGATACCGGACTGCCCGACGGTACTTAGAGCCCTTGTAGCTGGGACAGCGTCGCGTGGGCGATCATGAAGTAGATGATCAGGCCGGTGCCGTCGACGATCGTCGCGATCAAGGGCGCCGACACGACGGCCGGGTCGACCCGGCACTTCTTGAGCACCGGCGGCAGGATCGACGCCACGAACGACGACCACAGCACGATCGCAGCGACCGTCAGCGACACCGTGAGCGTCACCTCCGGGCCCACCCCCAGCGTCCACGCCCGGATCACCGCGGCCAACGCCATGGTGAGCGCGATCATCATGCCCGTCGAGAGTTCCTTGACCAGCACCGCCGGGATGTCACTCAGGCGCACCTGCCCGGTCGCCATCGCCCGCACCAACGTGGTGGTGATCTGTGTACCGGTGTTGCCACCCGTGCCGATCAGCAGCGGGATGAAGAACGCGAGGGCGACGACGGCCTCCATCTCTTCTTCGAAGTGGCGCAACACTGTTCCCGTGTAAGCCTCGGCAACAAACAGCACCAGTAGCCAGACGATGCGTTTACGCCACAGCAGCCACGGCGACGCGCGTAGGTAGGGCACCTCCAATGGTGTCGAACCACCTTGCCGCTCAGCATCTTCGGTGGCTTCCTCCTCGGCGATGTCGACAGCGTGGTTCTCAGTGATGATGCCGAGCAACCGCCTGTCGCCGTCCACCACGGGCACGGCCACCAGGTTGTGGTCGATCAGGGCCTGCGCGGCGTCCTCGGCATCGGTCTGCGGCGAGACGGACAACAGGTCGTCGTTCATCACGGCCGACACCAGAGCGGCCGCGTCGCCGAGGACAAGATCCCGGAAGGCGACCACGCCGAGCAGGTGCGCATCGTCATCGGTGACGTAAATGTAAGCGCCCGTTCGTGAATCGCTGCGAATGGTGGCAGCATCGGCACGTAACGCGTCGACTGCCGCGGCGACCGTCATATCGGGCCGCACCGTCAGCGCCTCGGGCACCATGTGTGCAGCAGCACAGTCCTCGGGCCAGTCCAGGAGCCCACGCAGCAGCACCGCGCGCTCCTGCGGCAGGGCCGAGAGCACCTCCTCCTGAGCGGATCCCTTGATATCGCGGAGCACGTCGGCGGCTTGGTCGAGGTCCAGCGCATCGAGGACGCGCGCGCCGTCCGCCGGCGTCATCGCCCGCACCGCGCGGGCCGCCAACTCGTCGTCGATCGACTCAAACAGTTCGACGGCGGACTTCACGTCCAATACCGTGCCCAGACGGCGCAACTCGGCCTTGCTGAGCTTGGCCAGTTGGCGGGTGCGTTCGGCGGGTACCGCCACAGACTTGAGCCACCCGTTCACCGCGTCGGGCGACCCGCGACCGACGACGTCGTCCAGCTCCGTCACCGTTGGCGCCGCAGTATCCATCGACAACCCTTCCGACCCGACCCACCAGCGCAGAGGTGCCGGCAGCGCGGTCAGCTTAACGGCGGCACACCGGATGCCCGTGACGTCGCGTTGAATTCACCCGCGGTTAGCTCCCCGGTCACCGAACGCGACTGGGAGCATTGCGGTGTGACCACCGACAAAACACTTTTCATCACCGGAGCGGCGGCCGGCATCGGCCGGGCGACCGCGCATTGCTTCGCCGCCCACGGTTATACCGTCGGCGCCTACGACATCGACGAGGCAGGCCTGGCCACGCTGTCCGACATGTGGGGACCGAGGGTCATCACCGGTCGTCTCGACGTCACCGACGCCGACGAGATGGCCAGCCGGGTGGACGAATTCGTCGCCGCCGTGGGCGGCCGGCTCGACGTGATGGTGAACAATGCCGGCATCCTGGTCGCCGGGGAATTCGCCGCGATCGCTCCCACGGCGCACCACAAGGAGATCGACGTCAACTGCCGTGGCGTGGTCAACGGATCGCACGCCGCGTTCCCGCACCTGAAGAACACCCCCGGATCAGTGATGGTGAACCTGGCGTCGGCCTCCGCGATCTACGGTCAGCCCGAACTGGCGGTGTACAGCGCCACCAAATTCTTCGTGCGCGGTATCACCGAGGCATTGGACCTCGAATGGAGTGAGCACGGTATCCGCGTGATCTCGATGTGGCCGCTTTTCGTGCGAACCGCGATGACCGACGACATCAGCACCGGCACCACATCGTCGCTCGGTATCAACCTGACCGCCGACGATGTCGCCACCGCAATACTGGCCGCCGTCGACGCGCCGCCGGTCCGCCGCGCCATCCACCAGGTGCACTTCCCCGTCGGCCGCGACACCAAGGCATTCGCCCTGGGTTCTCGGTTTTCTCCGGCGTGGCTGACCCGCCTGCTGACCAAGCACCTTGCCCGCATGTGACCGAGGTGTTCGTTGCTCAGGCAAGGTTGGCCGGGATTTCACCGACTTGTCCGCGAGTTAGCCGATACGCTCGCGCCGTGCGGACACAATTCAACAGGCGCGGGTTCCTCGGAATGGCCTGCGCTGCAGGGTTGATGGCGACAACAGCGTGTTCCGGCCAGAAGTCTGCAGGCGGCAGCGGCGGCGCGGTCACCGTCGAGCATGTCTTCGGCGAGACCACCATCCCGGCTCCCCCGAAACGTGTTGTGAGCGCGGGCTTCACCGGCCAGGACGACCTGCTGGCGGTCGGCGTCATCCCCATCGCCACCACCTACTGGTTCGGTGACCAGCCGTTTGCCGTCTGGCCGTGGGCACTGCCTGCGCTGGGCAACGCTCAACCGACGGTGCTGTATCTCGACAACGGGATCCAGGTGGATCAGATCGCCGCGCTGAAGCCCGATCTCATCGTTGCGACCAACGCCGGCGTCGACGAGGAGACGTACAAGAAGCTGTCCGCGATCGCACCGACGCTGCCGCAGACGGGTTTCGCCCCGTTCTTCGAGCCATGGAAGGACCAGGCCACCGCCATCGGGCAGGCCACCTTCCAGGCCGACAAGATGAGTTCGCTGATCACTGCCGTCGAGGACAAGTTCGCCGCCGCAGGCAAGAACAACCCCCAGTTCAAAGACAAGAAGGTACTGGTGCTGCAGGGCAACACATACTGGGAGAACAGCGTCATCGCCGACCGGCCCGGCTGGAAGACCGACTATCTGACGCAGATGGGTTTCGCCTACAGCGGCGACGCGCTCGAACCGTTTACCCGCGAATCCGACGACCGGGCCTACATACCGCTGGACAAGATCGGGCCGGTGCTGGACACGGCCGACGTCCTGATCTGGACCACCGAAAGCGACGACGAGAAGGCCCGACTGCTCGCCGATCCGAACATCGCCGCGCTGCGCGCCACCCGAACCAACCGCAACGTGTTCACCACCAAGGATCTGGCCGGGGCGATCGCTTTCGCGTCCGTCCTGTCCTACCCGGTGGTGGCCGACCAATTGCCACCGCTGCTGGTGCAGGCGCTCGCCTGAGACCCCCTTCTGCTTGGATGTCCGGGTGAGCAACCAGACCGTCGACCACCGCAACATCGGCTTCGCCCAGGTCGGCTCGCGATATTATCCGGTGCTCATCGCGGTGTTCACCGCGCTGGTGATCATCTCCAACGTCACCGCCACCAAAGGCGTCGCATTCGGACCCATCATCACCGACGGCGGTTTCATCGTGTTCCCGCTGACCTACGTCATCGGCGACGTGCTGAGTGAGGTGTACGGGTTCAAGGCCGCCCGGCGCGCGGTGTTCCTCGGCTTCGCAATGAACATCCTGGCCGCGTTCGCGTTCTGGGTGACGCTGTATCTACCTGCCGCCGACTTCTACGAGAATCAGGCCGCACTGGAAAACGTGGTGCACGCCTACACGCAGTTGATCATCGCCGGCCTGGCCGGGTTCATCGTCGGCCAGACCCTCAACGCGTGGACCGTCGTCAAGATCAAGGAGCGCACCAAGGAGAAGCACCTGTGGGCGCGACTGGTCGGCTCGACATTCGTCGGCCAACTCGGCGACACCCTGGTGTTCTGTGCCATTGCGGCGAATGCCATCGGTATCACCACGTTTCGCGACTTCGCCGTCTACACCGCGCTGGGCTGGGTGTACAAAACCGCGGTCGAAGTGGTGCTGCTGCCCATCACCTACCGGGTGATCGCGTTCATCAAACACCGCGAACCGACGTACGAACCGATGGTTTGAATCCAAAGGTCTGAGCCGTTGCTAAGGCTCCTCTGGCGTGCTGATAAAGGTTCGGGCCGTGGTAGCTACTCGACGGTAACGTCGTGTCATGAGCCTCACGTTGGAAGCAAAAGACCTGGGTAAGACCCATGGCGTGGTGCGTGACTACGGCGACTGCGCCCTACTCGTCGAGTGTGCCGACACCGCCGAGGTGCTGGCCTGGACCGGCGCCCTGCGGCAGGCCGAACTGCCGGGCGTGGTCGACATCGTTCCGGCCTCCCGCACGGTCCTGGTGAAACTGGCTGCATCGCGGTATCAGATCCCGGCGCGGCAACGGCTGGCCAAACTGCAGATCGGCGCGCAGGACATCGAGCGGGAACCCGCAGGCGGTCGTGCCGACATCATCGTCGACGTCGTGTACGACGGCGCCGATCTGGTCGAGGTCGGCCGCCTGACCGGCCTCGACACCGCCGGTGTCATCGCCGCACACACCGCAACCATGTGGCGGGTCGGCTTCGGTGGATTCGCCCCGGGCTTCGCCTACCTGATCGGCGGCGACCCGCGACTGCACGTACCGCGTCGTGACGAGCCCCGCACCAAGGTGCCCGCGGGCGCTGTCGGGCTGGCCGGTGAGTTCAGCGGCGTGTACCCCCGCCAATCCCCCGGCGGCTGGCAGTTGATCGGGCACACCGATGCCGTGCTGTGGGATATCGACCGCCCCGACCCGGCGTTGCTCACGCCGGGCATGTGGGTTCAGTTCAGGGCCGTGTGAAGGAGGACGCCGTGACCACACTGGAAATCCTGCGGACCGGACCGCTGGCACTGCTCGAAGACCTGGGCCGCACCGGACAGGCGCACCTCGGAGTCAGCCGCTCGGGTGCCGCGGACCGTCGCTCGCACACCCTGGCCAACCGCCTGGTGGCCAACCCCGACGACCGCGCGACCGTGGAGATCATGTTCGGCGGTTTCTCGGCCCGGGTCCGCGGCGGCAGCGCCGACATCGCGGTGACCGGCGCCGACACCGATCCCGCCGTCAACGGAGTTCCGTTCGGCACCAACAGCATTCACCACGTCCGTGAGGGCGACGTGATCTCGCTCGGCGCGCCCTACTCGGGCATGCGGAGCTACCTTGCGGTGCGCGGCGGCATCGACGTCCAACCCGTGCTCGGTTCCCGCAGTTACGACGTGATGTCGGCGCTCGGTCCCCGGCCGCTGCAGGCGGGCGACGTACTACCGGTCGGCGACCATCCCGCGGAGTATCCGGAACTCGACCAGGCCCCGGTGGCCACCATTGAGGGCCAGATCCTGGATCTGCGGGTGGTGCCGGGGCCGCGCGACGACTGGTTCGAAGACCCCGACGCGCTGGTGCACAACGTCTGGGTGGCCACCGACCGCAGCGACCGCGTCGGGATGCGCCTGACCGGGACCCCCATGCGATACCGCTGGCCCGACAGACAGCTCCCGTCCGAGGGAGCCACCCGCGGTGCCATCCAGGTGCCGCCCAACGGGCTGCCCGTCATCCTGGGCCCCGATCACCCGGTGACCGGCGGTTATCCGGTGGCCGGCGTCATCATCGAGGCGGACGTCGACAAGGTGGCGCAGATCCGTCCGGGTCAAACCGTCCGGATGCACTGGGCAAGACCGCGGAACTGATCGCAACGCTCCTTCCCCGGCGGTGTTCTTTGCGCTAGAAAAGTTTGTGTGCACACCCAGGTTCACACCGCCCGCCTGGTCCACACCGCTGATCTCGACGCCGAGAGCCGCGACGATGCGCGTCGCATGCTCGACGAAGCCTTCGACGGTGAATTCTCCGACACCGACTGGGAGAACTCCCTCGGCGGAATGCACGCCCTGATCTGCTATCACGGCGCGTTGATCGCGCATGCTGCGGTGGTGGCACGCCGGCTCTACTACCGGGACACCGTCCTGCGGTGCGGTTACGTCGAGGCGGTCGCGGTGCGGGAACACTGGCGTGGACAGGGGCTGGGAGCGGCCGTCATGGACGCAGCCGAACAGGTGATCCGCGGCGCGTACCCGATCGGCGCGCTCGGCGCCTCCGAGGATGCGCAGGGTTTCTATGCGGCCCGCGGGTGGCTCCCGTGGCGGGGCGCGCTGTCGGCGTTGTCCCCGCGCGGCGTCGTCGGGACGCCCGACGACGACGGGTGTGTGTTCGTCCTGCCGGGCGGCTCGGATCTGGACCTGACCGCCGACCTGACCTGCGACTGGCGCGAGGGCGACGTCTGGTGACCGAATCGACCGGGGCGCCCGACCTCGTCCTCGACCGCGCCACCCAGGCCGTCGCCGGACCTCGTGACCCGCTGAGGACCGGTAGGGGTTCGCGCGTACGTTGGATCTAATGAGTTCCGATACCTCAGATCCGTTGGCGGACTTGCAACCCGACCGTCAGTCGTTCGACCGGTTCTATCGCGGCGAGCCGGCGGTCGACGGCGGTCCGCCGCCGGGTCCGATCCCGTGGGACGTCAATCAGGCGCAACCCCGGCTGATGGAGCTCGAGGCGCTCGGCGCCATCAAGGGTGAAGTCCTCGACATCGGTTGCGGCCTCGGCGACAACGCCATTTTCCTTGCGGCACGCGGTTATTCGGTGACCGCACTGGACGGGTCGGTGGCGGCGATCGAACGGGCCCGGCAACGCGCCGCGGACGCCGGCGCCACCGTCACCTTCGGCGTCGCCGACGCCACGAACCTCACCGGGTACGACGGCCGATTCGACACCGTGATCGACAGCGCCCTGCTGCACTGCCTCGACGATGCCGGACGGCGTGCGTACGCCGCGGGCGTGCACCGCAGCACCCGACCGGGGGCGCGCTGGTTTCTGTACTGCTTCTCCGATGCCAATATCAACGGAGTCGTCGCTCCGAGGGCCGCGATCTCCCCAGACACCATCCGTGACACATTGACCCGCGCCGGGTGGCACATCGATTTCACCGGTCCCACCACCTACCTAGGCAATGCGGCGGGGTTCGCCTGCGATATCGACGCCATACCCGACGAGTTGCGCGCCGCGATGCCTGCCGAACGCCTGGACCAGATGCGCACGATGGCCGAGCGGATGTCGGTGATCCTGCCGCTGGTCGAGGGCGGGCGGGTACATCTGCCGTTCACGGTGGTGCACGCCACGCGCGTGGGCTGAGCGACGATGCAGGGCGAGGCACGAGGCCTGAGGAGGAGCGAAGCAATCCAGACCCAGCTGAGCGACGATGCAGGGCGAGGCACGAGCCCTGAGGAGGAGCAAAGCAATCCAGACCCAGCTGAGCGACGCAATCCGGACCGGCATACCTCACAGCGGACCCGTGCAGCGGGTGAGCGCATGGTTACCGGGGGGTGACGGTGCGGTGTTCGCGGGCAACAATGGGTTCCTACCGTGAAGGCATGACAGTCGCCATCAGCGACGAGACATCGGCGACATCATCGGGTAACGCGGGGGAAACATGCACTGCATACACAGGTGCCATGAGTGAGCCTGAGTGGGCACCGCTCACCGGATATCGGGTGGCGGTGACATCCGCGCGCCGCTCCGAGGAGTTGTGCGCACTGTTGCGACGCCGCGGGGCGACGGTCTGCGCTGCGGCTGCCATCGAGATGGTCCCGCTGCCCGACGACGAAGAACTGCACCGTCAGACGGAGTCGTTGATCGCGCAACCACCCGACATCGTCGTCGCCACAACGGGCATCGGCTTCCGGGGGTGGATGGCCGCCGCCGACGGCTGGGGCGTCGCCGCTGAGCTCACCGCGGCACTGCAGAAGGCCCGCGTGGTCTCCCGCGGACCGAAGGCCACCGGCGCGCTGCGTGCCGCCGCGCTGCCCGAAGAATGGTCACCGGACTCCGAATCGTCCCGCGAAGTGCTCCACTACCTGCAGGAGTCCGGGATCGACGGCCTGCGGCTCGCAGTCCAGTTGCACGGTGCAACCGACGAGTGGGACCCGTTTCCCGAGTTCGTCGACGAACTGCGCCGCGCCGGTGCACAGGTGGTGCCCATCAGGGTCTACCGCTGGCGGCCCACGCCACGCGGCGGCCCGTTCGACGCTCTGGTGAGCGGGATCGCCGAGCACCAGTTCGACGCCGTCAGCTTCACCTCGGCCCCTGCCGTTGCGGCGACACTGTTGCGCGCCCGGGATCTCGGCGTGGAAGCCGACGTCATCGACGCGTTGCGTGGCAACACGCACGCGATGTGCGTCGGGCCGGTCACCGCACGCCCCCTGGTGCGCCTCGGTGTGCCGACCTCAGCCCCGGAGCGCATGCGATTGGGTGCGCTGGCGCGGCACATCACCGATGAGCTTCCACTGCTGCGCTCGCAGATCATCCTGGCCGCCGGGCACCAGGTCGAGATCCGCGGTAATTGCGTCATGGTCGACGGAGTGGTGAAAACCGTGTCACCGACGGGCATGGCCACCATGCGTGCGCTGGCCCAGCAGCCCGGCACCGTGGTGTCGCGCCAGGCTCTGCTGTCGGTACTGCCTGGAGCAGGCACCGACACCCACGCCGTCGAGACGGCCGTACTTCGGCTGCGAACAGCATTGGGCGACAAGAACATCGTCGCTACCGTGGTCAAGCGGGGTTACCGCCTCGCCATCGATGACGGTGCCGTATGAGCCTGCTACTGGTCGCCCATGGCACACGCAAACCCGGCGGCGTGACGATGATCGAGGATCTGGCCCAGCGGGTCGGTCGCACGCTCGATCGACGTGTGCGGGTGGCGTTCGTGGATGTGCTGGGCCCCACCCCGGCCGATGTCCTGCGCACCATGCCGCACCTGCCGGTGGTTCTCATGCCGGCCTTTCTGTCCAGCGGATACCACGTGCGCCACGACATTCCCGCGCACGTCGCGGCCAGTGGCCACCCCGGTGTGACGGTCACGCCTGCGTTGGGTCTGTGCCCGCAGATGGTGCGGGTGGTGACCGACCGGCTGATCGAATCGGGCTGGCGGACAGAAGATTCCGTGATACTCGCGGCGGCCGGAACTTCGGATCTCGGCGCCCAGCGCGACCTCCGCGTGACAGCCACGCTGCTGTCCGCGGCGATCGGCAGCCGAGTCGAACTGGCCTATGCGGCCACCGGCGAACCGCGGGTGGCCGACGCTGTCGCACACCTGCGTGAGGACGGCGCCCGCCGCGTGGTGGTGGCGTCCTATCTTCTGGCTGAGGGGTTGTTCCAGGACCGGCTTCGGGCTTCGGGCGCCGACATCGTCACCCAGCCACTCGGTCTGCACCCAGGCACCGTGCGGCTGATCGCATCGCGGTTCCGCCGGGCCAGGCCACCGATGGTCGCCTGATCAGCGGCCGATCTCCACGTACCCGTCGGCGGTGTGACGCACCGCGTACACCGGCAGTGATATCGACGGATCATCAAGGCACACACCATCATCGAGTGCGAACGCCTGTTTCTTGATCGGTGACTGGACCGTGGGCCGCCCGGCACGGTCGCCGGCGATCCCCCGCGACATGACCGCAGCCCCCGAGAACGGGTCGACATTTCCCACCGCGTAGAGGGTGCCGTCGTCGAGCCGGAACAGTGCCGCCTGGGATCCGTCGTCGAGCAGGACGCCGACGCCCCGGCCTTCGAGCAGGCGGTCGTATGCACATGCCGTCGTCCAGATCTGGACGTCATTGACCAACGTCACGCTTGTTCCTTCCGGTAGGTCGGTAGCCCGATCGGCACCTTGCGCCCGGAGCGCTCGGTGAATTGCACTGTGGAATCGGCGGTTTCAGGTGCATTCACGAAGGAGACGAAACGCGACAGCTTGTCGGGATCGTCGAGGACGCCCTTCCACTCACACGCATAACCCTGCACGTGACGCGCCACGGCGGCCTCGAACTCGTCGGCCAGACCGAGCGAATCCTCGCAGACCACCTCCCGCAGATGCGCGAGGCTCTCCTGGCTCGTCGGTCGGAGACCTTCGATCCACGGCGCGGTGCGCTGCAGGCGATCGGCGGTGCGGATGTAGAACATCAGGAACCGGTCGATGTAGCGGACCAGTGTCGCGGTGTCGAGATCGCCGGCCAACAGCTCGGCGTGCCGCGGCGTCATGCCGCCGTTGCCACCGACGTAGAGATTCCATCCGGTTTCTGTGGCGATGACGCCGACATCCTTACCGCGGGCCTCGGCGCACTCGCGGGCGCAGCCGGAAACCCCCATCTTGATCTTGTGCGGTGCCCGCAGGCCGCGGTATCGCAGTTCGAGGTCGATGGCCAACTGCACCGAATCCTGCTGTCCGTAGCGGCACCAGTCGCTGCCGACGCAGCTCTTCACCGTGCGCAGCGCCTTACCGTAGGCGTGCCCGGACTCCATGCCGCCGTCGACCAGTCGCCTCCAGATCTGCGGCAGTTCGTCGACCCTGGCGCCGAACATGTCGATGCGCTGGCCACCGGTGATCTTGGTGTAGAGCCCGAACTCCTTGGCGATTTCGCCGATCAGGATCAACTGGTCCGGGGTGATGTCCCCACCGGGGACCCGCGGCACCACCGAATAGCTGCCGTTGCGTTGGATGTTGGCCAGGAAATGGTCATTGGAATCCTGAAGGGACGCCTGCTCACCGTCGAGGATGTGATCGGAGCTGGTCGAGGCCAGAATCGACGCGACCACCGGCTTGCAGATGTCGCAGCCCGTGCCGGAGCCGAACCGCGTGATGAGCCCGGAGAACGTGCGAACACCGGTGGCGGTGACGATTTCGAAGAGCTCCGCACGCGACTGGCCGAAGTGTTCACACAGCGCCTTGGACTGCTCGACACCCTGGGCCTCGAGCAGCTGCTTGAGCAGCGGCACACACGACCCGCACGACGTCCCCGCCGCGGTGCACGCCTTCAACGCGGGCACGTCGGCGCAGCCGCTGCAGATGGCGGCCTTCAGGTCCGCCTTGGTGACGTTGTTGCACGAGCAGAGCTGCGCCTCGTCGGGCAGAGCGCCCACCCCGAGGGCTCCCGCGCCGGAGTCCGGGCCGGCGGGCGCAATGAGCGCCAGCGGGTCACCGGGCAGCTGACTGCCGACCATGGGACGCAAGACCCCGTAGGCCGACGCGTCACCGACCAGCACACCGCCCAGCAGGGTCTTCGCGTCATCAGACAGCACCAGTTTGGCGTAGGTCTGTTTGACCGGATCGTTGACCACGACTTCCAGGCAGTCGGGTGTGGCACCCACGGCGTCTCCGAAACTCGCCACGTCGACACCGAGCAGCTTGAGCTTGGTCGACAGGTCGGCGCCGGGGAATTCCGCCGCGCCGCCCACCAGGCGGTCCGCGACCACTTCCGCCGTGGTGTAACCGGGGGCCACCAGGCCGTAACAGCGGCCGTCGACCGCCGCCACCTCACCGATTGCGAAGATGCTGGAATCTCCTGTCGCGCAGGATGAATCGGTGAGTACCCCACCGCGTTCGGCGATATCGAGTCCGGCGGCTCTGGCCAGTTCGTCCCGCGGGCGCACACCAGCGGCGAACACCAGCACCCCGGCGTCGATGGTGCCGCCGTCGGACAGCGTCACCCGCAGGACACCGTCGTCGGTCCGCGTGATCGACGAAGTGCCCACGGACACATGCACATCGATGTCGAGCGCCGTGATCATCCGCTGTAGCAGCGCGCCTCCGGCGTCGTCGATCTGCTGGGCCATGAGCCGCGGCGCCATCTCGACGATGTGGGCGCGCATACCGAAGCCCCGCAGCGCATTGGCGGCCTCCAGCCCCAGCAGACCACCGCCGATCACCACAGCCTGGTCCGTGTGCCCGGCAGCCAGGGCAGCCGTCACGTCGGTGCGGATTTCGTCGAGATCGTCGAGGGTGCGGTACACATGGCAGCCCGGCAGGTCGTGCCCTGGGACCGGCGGCACGAACGCGTACGACCCCGTCGCCAGCACCAATGCGTCGTAAGGGATGCTGTCGCCGGTGGCGGTCAGCACCGTCTTGGTGGCACGGTCGATGGTTTCGACCCGGGCCCCGAGGACCAGACGTACCTGAGTGTCTCCGGGATAGCGGTTCCCGGGCAGTGCCAACCGGTGGCGGTCCCAGTGCTCGGTATAGGACGTCAGTCCGACACGGTCGTAGGCGGCGTCCGTCTCCTCGGCGAACACGGTGATGCGCCAACCGCCGTCGGTGTCGCGGGCGCGCAGCGCCTCGACGAAGCGGTGTCCGACCATGCCGTGGCCGACCACGACGACATCCTTGAGACCTGACATGCGGCGAGACTAAGAAGCCGATATTGCCGCGATGTCGTCCCCGTGTGAACCGACCATCACGGTGTGCTCACCGGCGAAGCGGAACCGATGTGAGCCGAGTGCTCTCAGAACGCCCCGGCATTCGGAGGTGACGTCGTCACATACGGATTGAAGATCGTCGTCGGCGCAGCCGTGGTCGTTTCGGGTTCCGGCCGGACCGGCGCGCTCGGTACCGCGGACACGATGGTCGGCGTCGTCGTGACGGCACCGGTGATCGGTGCGGGCGCCGGATACGACGTCGACGGCGGGGTGTTGAGCACGGTCGGGCGCGGCGCCGAGGTGGCCGTGACCGGCACGGTCACCGTGCCCTGCGTCGGGCGGGTGGCATCGCGTGCGGTGTACACCACGGCGATCACCAGCACGACGATGACCGCCACCGCGGCCACCCCGGCCACCGCGATCCAGCGCCTGCGGAGCGGCCCCGCTTCGAGCTCAGCACGGACGGTGTCGTCGCCGATCAGCACGTGGCGGCATGCTA
Source organism: uncultured Mycolicibacterium sp. (assembly GCA_945957405.1). Lineage (GTDB taxonomy): Bacteria > Actinomycetota > Actinomycetes > Mycobacteriales > Mycobacteriaceae > Mycobacterium. Next base: position 43,119 of record CAMFLL010000009.1, read on the forward strand.
GGGCCGCCGGCTGAACAATCCGGAAACTCGGTGTTCAGTCGCGCCAGCGGGCCAGGATCTCGTTGGCCCGTGCCGACAGAGCGCGCTGTAGGAATGGACCGAAGCTGATCCGGCCCACACCGAGCGGGCCGAACGACGCCGGGTCGTCCTGTTCGGGTATCGCGATCGCATTGACCGGCAGCGGCAGTTCCGACGTCAACCGGCGCATGGTGTCGGCGTCGTGCCTGCCCACCGGATACAGGCAGTCGGCGCCGGCCTCGGCCGCCTCGGTGAGCCGCGCGATCGCGCGGTCGACGCGGTCGCTGTCATCACCGTCCTGACGCATAAACAGGTCCGTGCGCGCGTTGACGACCACGTGCACGCCGGCGTCGTCGGCGGCGGTACGGAGGGCGCCCACCAACGCCGCGTGTTCGCTCGACCCGCGCAGCCGCTTGCCCTCGCCGTGCACGGTGTCCTCGATGTTGAGTCCCACCGCGCCGGCCCGCAGCAGCCCACCGATCAGCTCGTCGGCGGGCAATCCGTAACCCGACTCGATGTCGACCGAGACCGGCACGTCGACCTTGGCGGTGATCTGCGCGACGCGGGTCACCAGGTCCTCGAACGACATGCCTTCACCGTCCGGCTTGCCGATGGAATCGGCGACGGGATGACTGCCGACGGTCAGCGCAGCAAACCCGGCATCGACGGCCAACGCCGCCGACCAAGCATCCCAGACCGTCGGCAGAAACACCGGGTCACCGGGTTTGTGCAGGGCCAATAATGCGTTCGCCTTCTGGGCAAGTGCGCTGTCGCTCACTGAATCTCCTGGCAGACTGAACGTGACGCGAGTCACGTCGTGATCGTGAAATCGCTAGCATCGGGTGTCGTAATGTGATTCACGACACCCTTCAGCCCAAGGAGGTCAATTGTCCAGCACAACCGAACTCGCCGAGCTTCATGATCTTATCGGCGGCCTCCGCCGCTGTGTCACGTCATTGCGTTCGCGGTACGGCGACAGCCCGGCGATGCGCCGCATCGCCCTTGATGCGGAGCGGATCATCAGTGATGTCGACCTACTCGACAACGACCTCCACGATCTGGACCTCTCCCGGTGCACCGAGCAACACTCCGGCGAGAAGATTCCGGTTCCGGACACCCAGTACGCCAGCGACTTCTGGCGCGACGTCGACGACGAAGGCGTGGGGGGCCACCAGCGTCACCGTTGAGCCGGGCTCTGAGCCGGCCCGGATCAACGGCCCTACTCCACAACTCAACGATCCAACGGACGGCCGTGCCGTCGAGAAGGGAATGCACTAGATGAGCGCGCCCGCGACGAACAGGCCCGGCGACGGCACCGGTGTTTTCTCACCGACCAGGGCGGCGATCCGGCAGCGGACGCTCCGCACCGACAACTGGCTCAAATCGCCGATCCTGGTCGATCTCGGGTTCGCGGCCTTCGTCATCTACGCCACGGTGCGGGCGTTCCTGCAGAACAACTATTTCGTGCCGGAGTACCACTACCTGACGCCGTTCTACTCACCGTGCATCAGCACCGGATGCACGCCCGAGGCCAGCGGTTTCTGGCCGCAGTTCCTCCCCGACTGGCCGATCCTGCCGTATGCGGCGCTGTCACTGCCGTTCCTGCTGCTGTTCCGCCTGACCTGCTATTACTACCGCGGGGCCTACTACCGGTCGGTGTGGCAGTCGCCGACGGCGTGCGCCGTGGCCGAACCGCACGCGAAGTACACCGGCGAGACCCGCATGCCGCTGCTGATCCAGAACACCCACCGCTACTTCTTCTACATCGCCGGGCTGATCTCGGTGATCAACACCTACGACGCCATCGTCGCCTTTCACTCCCCCAGCGGTTTCGGTTTCGGCCTCGGCAACGTGATCCTGGTCGTGAACGTGGTCATGCTGTGGGTATACACATTGTCGTGCCACTCCTGCCGCCATGTCGTCGGGGGCCGCCTCAAGCACTTCTCGAAACACCCTGTGCGGTACTGGCTCTGGTCCCAGGTCAGCGTCCTCAACACCAGGCACAAGATGTATGCGTGGATCACGCTGGGCACCCTGATGCTGACCGACTTCTACATCATGCTGGTCGCGAGCGGCACCATCTCCGACCTGAGATTCGTTGGTTAGCAGTTACATTCACGACGATTACGCGGAAAAGGCAAGTGAGGTTTCATGGTTGAGCTCGAACGGCACCAATACGACGTTGTCGTGATCGGTGCCGGCGGCGCTGGGTTACGAGCGGTGATCGAGGCCCGGGAGCGGGGCCTGCGCGTAGCGGTGGTCACCAAGTCGCTCTTCGGTAAGGCCCACACCGTGATGGCCGAGGGTGGCTGCGCCGCCGCGATGCGCAATGTGAACACCAAGGACTCCTGGCAGGTGCACTTCGGTGACACCATGCGCGGCGGCAAATTCCTGAACAACTGGCGGATGGCCGAACTGCACGCGCAGGAAGCCCCGGACCGGGTCTGGGAACTCGAGACCTACGGCGCGTTGTTCGACCGCACCAAGGACGGCAAGATCAGCCAGCGCAACTTCGGCGGGCACACCTACCCGCGACTGGCCCACGTCGGTGACCGCACCGGACTCGAGATCATCCGCACGCTGCAGCAGAAGATCGTGTCGCTGCAACAGGAGGACAAAGCCGAACTCGGCGATTACGAAGCCCGCATCAAGGTCTTCCACGAGTGTTCGATCACCGATCTGCTGCTGGACCAGGGTGCTGGGGGCGCCATCGCCGGTGCGTTCGGTTACTACCGGGAAACCGGCAATTTCGTCCTGTTCGAGGCGCCGGCGGTGGTGCTGGCCACGGGCGGTATCGGCAAGTCGTTCAAGGTGTCGTCCAACTCATGGGAGTACACCGGCGACGGGCACGCCTTGGCGCTGCGGGCCGGCTCGGGTCTGATCAACATGGAGTTCATCCAGTTCCACCCCACCGGGATGGTCTGGCCGCTGTCGGTGAAGGGGATCCTCGTCACCGAAGGCGTGCGCGGCGACGGTGGAGTGCTGAAGAACTCCGAGGGCAAGCGCTTCATGTTCGACTACATCCCCGACGTCTTCAAAGGCCAGTACGCCGAGACCGAGGAAGAAGCCGACCAGTGGCTGAAGGACAACGACTCCGCACGGCGCACACCTGACCTGCTGCCCCGCGACGAGGTCGCCCGCGCCATCAACGAAGAAGTGAAGGCCGGGCGCGGCACCCCGCACGGCGGTGTCTATCTCGACATCGCGTCCCGGATGCCCGCCGAGGAGATCAAACGCCGACTGCCGTCGATGTATCACCAGTTCATCGAGCTGGCCGAGGTCGACATCACCAAGGACGAAATGGAGGTCGGCCCCACCTGCCATTACGTCATGGGTGGTATCGAAGTCGACCCCGACAGCGGTGGCGCCTCGACGCCTGGCCTGTTCGCCGCGGGTGAGTGTTCCGGCGGTATGCACGGCTCGAACCGGCTCGGCGGGAATTCGCTGTCGGACCTGCTGGTGTTCGGGCGGCGCGCGGGTCTCGGGGCATCCGATTACGTGCGGGCCCTGGCCGAGCGGCCGACGGTGTCCCAGGACAGCATCGAGGAGGCGACCCGGCTGGCGCTGTCGCCGTTCGAGCCCAAGGCGAACCCGGAGAATCCCTACACCCTGCACGCCGAGTTGCAGCAGTCGATGAACGACCTCGCCGGCATCATCCGCAAGGAGGGTGAACTCGAGGAGGCGTTGACCAAGATCGAGGAACTCAAGGGCCGCTACGCCAACGTCGTCGCCGAGGGCGGTCGCATCTTCAACCCGGGCTGGCATCTGGCCATCGATATGCGCAACATGCTGCTGGTCAGCGAGTGTGTGGCGAAGGCCGCGCTGCAGCGGACCGAGAGCCGGGGCGGCCACACCCGCGACGACTTCCCCCAGATGGACGCGCACTGGCGCAACAAACTGCTGGTCTGCCGGACCGTGCCCGGTGACCACGAGGTGGTCCCCGACGTCACCGTCGAGCCGGAGCAGCAGCCGAAGATGCGGCCCGATCTGCTGGCCACGTTTGAACTGTCCGAACTGGAGAAGTACTACACCGACGACCAATTGGCCGAACACCCTGAACGGAAGGGCTGACCATGGCTGCCTATGACGCGAAACTTCGGGTTTGGCGCGGCGACCCGGACGGCGGGGAGTTGAAGGATTACACCGTCGAGGTCAACGACGGCGAGGTGGTACTCGACATCATCCACCGCCTACAGGCTGTCTCTTATACACATCTCCGAGCCCACGAGACTAAGGCGAATC
>CAMFLL010000010.1 GCA_945957405.1 uncultured Mycolicibacterium sp.
GCGGGCCTGTGGCGCTCGGGCTCACGCTCCCGCTTCCTCCGACCCGCGGCCCTGCTCTGCGCCGCGGCTCTGGGCATCGCGTATCTCCTGACAGGTCTGGCGATCGGCGACGCGCCGTCGGGCCAACGCACTTGGCTGATCCGCGTCGCGACCTGGTTCGCCATCGGTGGATTCGTCATCCTCGCGGTCGCCCCGGTGCTCCGGTGGCGCACCTCGAACAAGGGCGCCGTCGCCGTCGCGGTCACCGTTGCGGTCGGCATCGTGGCGGCCCTCGGCGTGCTGGGTTGGCGCGACGAGCGGTCGACGGTGGACGCGACGATCGCTGCGCCGGCACCCATCCCGCCCAAACCGGCCGTGCTGGGACACGAGCGCTTTCGTCTCACCGTGCCCTACTTCAGGCCCTACACCGACTCCGCCGGGCCGGGGTTTGTGGTGTGGTCGCGCTACTGGGGCGCCGACCCCGACGTCCCCGACGTGACGGCGTTCGACTCATCGGGGCACGAACGCTGGCATTACGGCCGCACGGCACCGGATCCGCTGCGGATCAGCCACCTGCAGGTGTACGACCAGGGTCGCACCGTGGTGCTGGGCATGACAGACGACGACAACACCCGGCTGATCATCGGTTTGGATGCCACCGCAGGCACCCATCTGTGGACATCGACCGATCCGGACATGTGGAATGCGCTGGACGTCGACGAAGGCGGTTCCCATCACTTCTTCATGGTCCGGCGCGAAGACCATTGGACGGCGTTCAACGCGCGGACCGGCCGACAGGCCTGGCACATCCCCAACCCCGCGACCTGTGGACCCGTGCCGCTGGACACGCTGTCCAGCCTCGACACCCCCGTCACAGTGCGGCCCGTCGACACCGACACCCGACTGGTCACCGTCGTCGACTGTTCGACCTCAGCCCAGATCAGTCTGCGGGTGCTGGCCACCGATCCCAAGACTGGGGAACAGGTTGTCGCACAACGTGTTCCCCGGGTGGACGGGGCACCGCGGTCGTCGCTGAGCTTCCTCGCGGCCGGCGCGGCCGCCGGAGACATGGTGGCCATCGAACTGACGGGCCCCTCGCCGTCCTACGACCTGACCACCATGTGGTTCGACTACATGACTGGGCGTGCCGTCGACTATCCGGACGCCAGGCTCTACTCGAGCTTTCAATCACGCGGCGACTACCTGGAACTCCCCGCTGCCCCGATCACCAACGCGGCGTTCCTCGACCCGGGCGACAGGTCCCGCACGGTCACCCTGCGGGACGCCGACCAATCGGTACGGTGCACGTTCGACCGGGTGAGTCAGGGCAATTGGCCGCCGGTGTGGTTGGCCGATCAGCTGGTGCTGCAGGAACTGTCGCGCGAGACCCGACGCCCGCAGCTCCGGGTGATCAACCGCGACGACTGCCGGACGGAGCAGAGGGTGCCGCTCCCGTTCCCGGCCTCACCCACATCCGGGATGACCTTCGTCGCGCCGGTGGCTGGTGCGACGCTGGTGCAGCGGTGGCATGACGATGCCACGTTCGACATCGTCGGCTACGCACCGTGATTCGACACGATTCGACGCTGTACCTCAGGCCTCCAAGGTCAGCACGGTGATGTCGGGCGGCGCACCGACGCGCACCGGCGGGCCCCAGAACCCGGCGCCCCGCGTGACGTACAGCTGGGTGTCACCGACGGTCGACAGACCGGCCAGAGACGGCTGCACCGCGCGAACGACGTAGTGGAACGGCCACATCTGGCCGCCGTGGGTGTGCCCCGACAATTGCAGATCGATACCCCGGTCAGCGGCATCGGTGACCTGAACCGGTTGGTGGGCCAGCAGAATGGTGGGCCGTGACGGGTCGAGGCCGGCCAGCGCGCGGTCGAAGTCCGGCGGGTCCGACCGCTGCGCACCGGCGATGTCGTTGACGCCGACCAGATCGAAGGCGGCCCCGCCACGCCTGATCGCGGTGTTCTCGTTGCGCAGCGGTGCAACGCCGAGCCGCTCCAGTTCCCGCAGCCAGTCCGCGGTGTCGGGCACGAAGTACTCGTGGTTACCGGTGACGAAGAAGGCGCCTTCACGGGAAGTCAAGTCGCGCAACGGCTCAGCAGCGGACCCGAGTTCTTCGACCGTACCGTCCACCAGGTCGCCCACGATGGCCACCAGATCGGGGCTCGACCGGTTGATCATCGTCACGATGCGCTCGGTGTGCGCCCGGCCGGCCAGCGGACCCAGGTGGACGTCCGACACGACGGCGATCCGGAAGCCGTTGAACGCCGGGTCGAGCCTGCGCAGGCGCACGGGCACGGTCAACACATCGGGTGGACCGAGCGCGCTGGCCATCCCGGCACCGACCAACCCGACCGACGCGGCCCCGGCCGCCGCGGCACCGGCCCTGGCCAGAAAGACCCTGCGGTTCACGGGCTTCGGCTGCGACGGTTCCGGATCGACCGCCGCAGGCGCGCGCCTGGCCCAGCGCCACCACAGCAACCGGACCGGTTCGAGCACCGCCAGTGTGAGGAACAGGTAGGTGGCCAGGGCGAACCACACATAGCCGGGCCACGCCAGCCAACCGGGTTCGGCGACGTCGAGCACCCGTGGCAGCACCAGCGTCGCGACCAGCAGGACAGCGAGGGCCAGCAGTACCCCGGTGAGGATCCACCGGGTACGACCCGGTGCCGTGGTGTCCTTCACCATGCGCTTCCACAGGTAGAGGTGGATCAGGCCGAGGATCGCGCTGAGGATGACTATGAACATTTGGTGCCCAGTCTGTCACCGGTCATCCGGCGCGCCCGCGGAAGCAGGTCCGGTACTCGCTCGGCGTCGTGTGAAGCTGCTTGACGAAGTGGTGCCGGAAAGTGACCGGTGACTCGAAACCGACTCGGGTGGCGATCTGTTCGACCGACAGCGACGACTCCTCCAGCAGGGGCAGACTCGCCTGGACGCGCTGTTCGATGAGCCACTTGATGGGTGTGGTTCCGGTGGCCTTCGCGAACTGCCGCAGATAGCTGCGCCGCGACAGGGCTGAGCGGGCCGCCAAATCGTCCAAGGAGATCGCGGAGTCGAGATGCTCCAGCGCCCATGCCATTCCGGCGGCGATGCGGCCATCGATGGTCGGCTCGGGCACCGGTGTGTCGATGTACTGGGCCTGGCCGCCGGCCCGGTGCGGCGAGATCACCAGACGCCTGGCGAGGTCGTTGGCCACGCGGACACCGTGATCGGACCTGACGATGTGCAGGCACAGGTCCAGGCCCGCAGCGCAGCCCGCACTGGTCAGCACGTTTCCCCCGTCGACGTAGAGAGGCGTCGCGTCGACCTCGATCTGCGGGTGCTGTTCACGGAGCAGGTCGGTGTACAGCCAGTGCGTCGTGGCCCGCCTGCCGTCGAGCACTCCGGCGGCGGCCAGCGCGAAGGCCCCCGAGCAGATCGACACCAACCGAGCGCCGCGCTGGGCTGCCGCGCGCAAGGCGTCGATCAGTTCGGGCGGCGTCGGCGCCCTGACATCGCGAACGCTGGGGATGATCACGGTGTCGGCGGCGGCCAGGTGGTCCAGTCCATACCCGGTGCGTACCGTCGCCCCGCCCAGCATCCGCAGTTCGGGCGTCAGTGAGCACAGCTGCACCGAGTACCACGGTCGCGTGATGCCTGCCGAGAACAGATCCGACAGGTCGGTGATCCCGAAGATCTCAGCCGCCAGCCCTGATTCGAATCCCGACATCCCGTCGTAGGCGAGGATCGCCACCGAATGCATGTCACTATCTTATCGAACAGCGGCGCTAGCGCCACTGTTGCCTCGGGTCCCGACCCGGCACGGTGGAAGGATGTTGTACCGAAAGCCATCCCGCATCCGTCGCCTCCGTGAGCACCGCCTGTTTCGTCTCGTCACCCACGTCCTCGCTGGTGTGCATGCCTCCAACGGCATCGCGCACGGCGTGCGGCCTGCGCCGCACTCGGCCGCGCGTTCCTTTACAGGTCGATACTGAAATGTCACGCTCAGCGGATGGACGACGCTACCGCTGTGCTGGAGATCGAGGCGATCAAGATTCTCAAGGCCCGTTACTGCCGGTTCTTGGACACCAAGGACTGGCAGTCCTGGCGAGAGGTCTTCGCCGATGATTTCCGGTCGGATACCTCCCCTGCTGGCGGCAAGGTGATCGACGGTGCCGACCGATTCGTCGCGTTCACCCGCACGAGCCTGCGCGATCAGGCCACGGTCCACCAGGTGCACGCACCTGAGATCCAATTGCTGTCCGCGACGAGCGCGCGTGGCGTGTGGGCCCTCGAGGACGTGGTGCGATTCGGGCCCGGGGTGAATCTGCGCGGGTACGGGCATTACACCGAGACCTACCGGAAGATCGACGGGCAGTGGCGCATCCAGAGTTCGACGCTGACCCGATTACGCGAGGATGTGTTCAATGCCGTTGTCTCGGTGTATGTCTCGCCCCGCATCAGGCGGATCCTGATGGCGGTGGCGCGGCGGGTGGTGGCATGACGGGCCCGCCCGTCGCCGGCGGTCGCCCGGTGGTCTAGGCTTAGCCGACGTTCAGCAGGAGCGTGGTTGACGATGACCGCCATCGTGCTGCTGGGCTGTTGCGCAGCACCCCTTCTACAGGAGTGCCCATGATGACCACCGCCCAGCGACCGATCGACGTGCTGCTCGTCGAAGACGATCCCGGCGATGAGCTGATCACCCGCGAAGCCTTCGAGCACAACAAGATCAAGAACACCCTGCACGTCGCCCGCGACGGCGAGGAGGGGCTCGACTTCCTCTATCGCCGCCGCGGCCACGAGAACGCGCCGCGGCCCGATCTGGTCCTGCTGGACCTGAACCTGCCCAAGTACGACGGCAGGCACCTGCTGCAGACATTGAAGTCGGACCCGGATCTCCAGCACATTCCGGTGATCGTGCTGACTACATCGTCGGCCGAAGAGGACGTGCTCCGCAGCTACCAGTTGCACGCCAACGCGTATGTCACCAAGCCCGTGGACCTCGACCAGTTCATGTCGGCAGTACGTCAGATCGACGAATTCTTCATCCAGGTGGTCCGGCTCCCGAGTCGCTAACAAAGCTGCCGGTCGGCGCGCTGTGTCCCTTCGACACGATGCGGTTTCGTTTTTTGGCTAAGTCGTTGCTTTTACTACCTATTCAGTAGTTCAATCTGATTCTCGATATTGACGGGAGGGTCGAGGAGTGGACGGACAGCAAAGTGCGGACGCGGTTGCACCGCTGATCTGTCACGCCGCCGTCCCGACCGACGCCGACATCGTTCTGTTCCCGGGCAACCTCGGACTGCCCCGGCCACTGATGCACCGCGTGGCCCGGCGAGCCCGGGTGCTGGCCGGCGCCGCATACGACGACGCGAGCAACAATGGTGACGACCGCGTCACGTGGCACTCGACATGGCAGCTGTTCCACCGGTTCCCGGTCGCCACCTGGCCGCTGGGCTGTGCCTGGCGGCGGCTGGCGGCCCGAACCTTCGACGACCTGGCCGCGGAATTCGCTGCCGGAGCGGTATATCCGCGCACCATCGGCGAGCACGTCGCGCTGGCCTTGATCATCGAAGACAGCGGTATAGACGGCGGGGCCAAGGCGCTGTTCAGGATTCGCGCCCAACTGGTCGACGACGACTTGGTGTCGGCACTGCACAATCCCGGCTCCGCGCAGGCGCGTGCGGTCAGCGCTGACCCCGCACGCTGGTTCGCCCCCCGGATACCGGGACTAGACCGTGATCCCAGCCGTGGATTCCGGCGCTGACGCTACTGCGACCGTTGCGTCTGCTGGTACAGCGCCAACTTCCAACCGTCGCCGGTGCGGTGGTAGACGCTCGACATGGCACCGACGAATGCGGGCTCGTCGCCGTCTTGGTATGCGGTGCCCGTGTACACCAAGGCGGCGTTAGCGTCGTCGACACTGACCAACCGGACATCGGCGATGTCGTACGTCCGCCACGGCGGCGACTCCGAGAGAGCGCCGACCACGGTGTCGCGGTCCATCACCATGCCGTTCGCCAACACCATCACCGCGTCCGGCAACATCACTGCGCCGTAGAAGTCGGACCCGGTGCCGTCGCAGAGCGAGTCCCAGCCCCCGCGCTCCAACTCGAGCAGTGCCTCACGCACATCCTCAGCCATGACCTGCGATTACCCGCTTGACACGATTTCCATGTCCTATGCCGGTCCGGTACGCGGCTGTGTTCAGGGCTTGCCGAGGACGAGGGCCACATTGTGGCCGCCCAGGCTGAAGGTGTTCGTCAGCGCGTGCCGGTACCGGCCGCGGCGAGGGCGGCCGGTCGCGACGTCGAGATCGATGGCCGGATCGATGGTGTCGCAATTGAGCGTCGCCGGGACGACATCGTCCCGCACCGACTGCACGGTCAGCACGGCCTCGACGGCACCGGCGGCGCCCATCGAGTGGCCGAGCGCGGATTTGGACGAGTACACCGCCGGGTGATGCCCACCGAAAGCCGTTCGGATCGCGTGTGATTCGGCGAGGTCACCGGATTTGGTGCCGGTCGCGTGTGCATTGATGACGTCGATCTCACCTGCGGACAGCCCGGCCAGCGCAACGGCCCGCTCGATGGCCCGCGCGGCAAGCTCACCGCTGGGATCAGGCTGGACGGCGTCGAAGGTGTCGGCTGTCGTGCCGACCCCCATGACGTGGGCCAGTATCGCGGCGCCCCGCGCCCGGGCATGCTCTTCGGATTCGAGAAGCACCAGGGCGCCGGCCTCGCCGAACACCATGCCGTCGCGGTCGCGGTCGAAGGGGCGGCACGCTGTCTCGGGATTGTCGTTGTTGGTCGACAACAGACCGAGCTTGACGAATGCCGCGATCGGCACGGGCTCGATCCTGGCCTCCACCCCGCCACAGATGGCGACGTCGGCCTCACCCATCGTGATCAGGCGCCAGGCTTCCGCTATCGCGATGGCACCGGATGCGTCGGCCGCCGCGGGCGCGATGACGCCCGCCTTGGCGGCGCGGTCCAGGCCCACCGCGGCGGCCGGCGCATTGGGCATGTGCATCTGCACGGCCAGGGGCGACACCGCGCGCAGGCCGCGCCGCTTGAAGTCGTCGTAGCTGGTAGCCAGGTCGAGGGTGCTGCCGTATGCGTGACTGATGGAGACCAGCAGGCGGCGGGTGTCCACGGTCGGTGATCCCGCCGCCTCCCACAGCCGGCGGTTGAGCACGACGGCCATCTTCTGCATGTAGGACAGCCGGCGCAGCTCGACACGGCTGAGCTGGCTGTCGAAGTCCTCGGCGATCCGGGCCCCGATCCACACCGGGAGGTCAAGCGCAGGGTCGAGCGTGTCGCTGATGTCGCGGATACCGGTCCGCCCTTCGAGAAGCAGCTTCCAGGTCTGCTCGGCATCGGCGGCGATCGCGGTGGTCGACGCCACCGCGGTCACCACCACCGGCAGTCTCGAGTCGATGGCCGTCGCCACCACGCTCCCCTTTCATCCCGAATCGGGGTGAATCACCCCATCCGGTATACCCAATGCCGACCAATCCGTGCAGGTGTGGGCCGGGGACCGTGAGCGCTACGACACCCCGCCGTCGTGCGCAGGGCCGCCGCGCCGCGCGACCCCCACCACCGCGGCAAACAGGCAGGCCACGGCCACCGCACCGGCGAACCACGGGAACACCATGCCCAGACTCCACTGTGTGGCGGCCCATCCGGCGATCAGTGTGGGCACTGCCATCGCGGTATATGCCAGCAGGTAGAACGCCGACATGGTCTCACCTCGGCGATCCGCGGGGACCACGTCGGAGAGGTGCCGCAGCGAACCCCCGAAACCGAGCCCGAAGGTGGCGCCGAGCAGCGCCGCACCCGCCATGACCAGCATCCAGTTGTGCATGGCCAGCAAGGGGATGGTCAGCAGCAGCGCAATCGCCATCCCGACATCACCGATGATCGCGGCGCGCCGAGCCGTCACGCGGGTGGCGCACAGTTGCGCCAGCGCCGCCGCGAATGCAGTCATCCCCACAACCGCGCCGCCGAACACCAGGTTGTGGATGTTGGTCTGCTGGGCCGCCAGCGACGGGTAGAGCGACAGTAGAACGCCCAGCACCGACCATGACGCCATGGCCCCGAGCGCCGCAAACCAGAAATCGGCGCGGATGGCCTTCGGCACGACGGGTTTGCTGATCCGGATCGGGCCGCGGACGCGTGCCGCATGCGGTTCCCGAAGGCCGATCACCCCGACCCCCACGACGGCGCAGATCACCGTCACCACCGCGTACGGGGTGCGCAACGGATGCGAAACATATTGCGCCAGAACGGCAGAGCCGACGATGGCCACCGTCATACCGATGTTGAAGCTGACCCCGCTGAGTTGTCCTGATCGCATGCCGTGATCGGGGCGGAGGTCCAGCAGGGCGGCCGCGCCTGCGACGACGATCGATCCCACCGCAGCACCGTGGATGGTGCGGGCGATCATCAGCGTGACGATGTCCTCGGCGACCAGAAACACCCCGAGGCCCACGATGAGTGCGGCCAGCGCGCCCAGCAACACGGGCTTGCGCCCGACGACGTCGGAGATGCGACCCGACACCAGCACCGCGGCCAGTGCGGCGACCGCGTAGACCGCGAACACGGCGGTGGTGGCCAGCGGCGACAGATGCCAGGACTGCTCGTAGATGCCGTAGAGCGGCGCGGGAACACCGGATACGCCCAGCGCCACGCCACTGAGGACGAGCAACAGCGCATAGGCCCAGCGCTGTGTTTCACCCGTGGACCGCTCCGCGGCAATCGCCGACATTCGCCCTCCGCTTCCAGGCAGGTTTGACAGACATCGAACCCGCTCGAGGGTACGTTGAGTTTGATCAACGTCAAACTTGCAAAGGTCATTCCATGGCGGTCAACGAACTGAGCGACGCCCGGGTCGAACACGCGGCGGTGGCCGGCGTACAGCAGGTGCTGGCGGCGCTCGCCGATCCGGTTCGGCTGGAGATGATCCGCCGCCTGCACAATGCCGGGCAGCCGACACCGTGCGCGCTGCTCTACGACGGCATCAACAAGTCGACGGCCACGCACCACTTCAAGATCCTGCGCGAGGCGGGGCTGACCGAACGCCTCACCATCGACGGTCACACCCATCAGCGACTGCGGATCGACGACGTGGCCGCGGCACTGCCCGGCCTGCTCGACGCGGTGGTGACCGGCGCCAACTCCCGTTCTGCCGGCACTCCCACCACTGGGTAGCGCGCCGATCAGCCGGTGGCCATGACTCCCGTGTGCCTACGTGGGCAGCTCGGTGCCGGCCTGTTCGGCGACGATGTACCGGGCGTACCAGTCGGGCCAGTCCGGATCCGCCGCGCCGGTCCGGGCCTCGTGCTCGCCGTGGGCCGCGGCGGCGCGTCGCAGGGCCTCCGCCAGGTCAGCGTCAGAGGCGAACGAGGTGGCCGGCGAGTCGATCCGGCCGGGCAGGCGGGTGGTCAGCTCCTGCAGCCACCACACGTTGCCATCGGGGTCGGTGAACGACGCGAATGAGCCGTAACTGGTCCGCTGCGGATCGGGACCGCTGACCCGGCCCGCGGTGCCGGCGTGGTGGAAGACGCCACCCGCGTCATGAAAGACCTCACTGACCTCGACACCTGCCTCCGCCAGTTCAGAACGCGCCGCCTCGATGTCGGAGACCACGAGCAGCAGCCCGTCGACGGGCGGGGTCCCGGTGCTGATGTCACTACCGAAGATCACCGACGTCGGCGACCCGGTCGGCGTCACCTGAACAACGCGGAATCCGTCGGGGCCGGGGACATCGGCGTCCAGCCGCCACCCCAGCGACGTGTAGAACTCCTTGGCCCGATCGACATCGGACACGGGTATCACCACGACTTCGAGCTTGAACTGCGTCATCTGCGTGTCCTTCGGTGCGATTGACAGGTTGTCGGCGGTGCCGAGAAGAGCATCCCCGGCCGGCCGCGCAGCAGATGCGGTTTTGCGCACCACGATGAGAACTGGCGCGGTTTACTTCCAGGCGAACACCGGCTGCTCGAGCTCGTCGACGGCATCGTGGCGGCCTTCGAGGCACCACCAGCGCACCTGCAGCAGGACGGCTCCGGTGGGTGCGTGGATCAGATCGTGGCCCAGCGGTATCTGCACCACCGGTCGCGGGCTCTCGGGAATGCTGATGAACCGTGGTGAGTCAGCGCGGTTGAGCTGATGCAGTCCGACGCGGTACGCAGCCACCACCTCGTCCGGATTCGGATCGACGTCCAGACGCCCACCACCCCAGATCACCACCGGCGTGATGACGTACCCCGACCTGGTCGGGTAGTCGTCGAGCAGGCCGAGCACCGACGAACCGGACAGGTCGACACCCACTTCTTCGTGCAGTTCGCGCAGCGCGGCGTCGACGACGGTCTCACCGGGGTCCAGCCGCCCACCGGGCAGCGCCCACTGCGCGGCATGCGAACGCAGACGTGATGTCCTGCGGCACAACAGAAACGCCGCTCCACCGGACACGTCGATCATGCGGCCGTCGAGGTCTTCAGGGATGGGACGCCCGTCGATCCAGTCGTCCAGTGGCGCCGGATCGACCCGGTCCTCACCCACCTCGGAGTCCACCAGCACCACCGCGACGGCCGCGTGCCGCTTCGTCGGGTCGCTCACTTCGCGGCGGGTGTGTGCGGCCAGGTTTCCCCGGATCCGGTCACGCAGGGCCTCGTCGTAGGTGATCGTCACCGTTGCACGATAAGCCTCACAGCGAGATGCTCTCGCGGCTGCGCCGGGCGTCACCGGTTTCGGCGTCGAACAAGTACGTCCGTTCAGGAGGCATCGCCAGACCGATCCGCGCGCCGGTGTCCAGCTCGGTACCGGCCGGAGCGTGCACGATGACGCGCGTCTCGGTGCCACCTGCCGTGGTGACGAGCGCCGTCACCAGGACGTGGCTGCCGAGCGGTTCGACGAAGTCGACGCGGGCCGGCACCGTACCGTCGGCATGGCCGACCTGCAGGTGCAGATGTTCGGGCCGCACACCGACGGTCACCGGGCCGTCGGGGGACGGGACCCGGGTCACGGCCGTGCCGCCGATGTGCAGCATCCCCGAGCGGATGTCACCGGCGATCAGGTTCATCGGCGGGCTGCCCATGAAAGCCGCGACGAAGGTGTTGGCCGGCCGGTTGTAGATGTCGTCGGTGGTGCCGATCTGCTGAACTTCTCCGCCTGCCATGACGCACAGGCGGTCACCCAGTGTCATGGCCTCGACCTGGTCGTGGGTGACATAGATGGATGTCACCGGCAGTTCGCGGTGCAGCCGTTTGAGGTCACCCCGCACCTGGTTGCGCAGTTTGGCGTCGAGGTTCGACAACGGCTCGTCGAGCAGGAAGGCCTGGGGCTGACGTACGAGCGCGCGTCCCATCGCCACGCGTTGCCGTTGCCCGCCGGACAGTTGCCCCGGTTTGCGGTCGAGGAGTTCGTTGATCTGCAGCAGTTCCGCCGTCTCGCGCACCCGCCGCTCGATCTCGGGGCGCGGGGTGCGGCGCTGCTTCAGCCCGTAGGCCAGGTTGCGGTACACCGTCATGTGCGGGTACAGCGCGTAGTTCTGGAACACCATGGCGATATCGCGCTGCCCGGGTGCCAGGGCGTTCACCATCTCGCCACCGATCCTGATCTCACCCGACGTCGGCTTGTCGAGCCCGGCCAGCAACCGCAGCGCTGTGCTCTTACCGCACCCCGACGGTCCGACCAGGATGAGGAACTCACCGTCGGCCACCGTCAGGTTGAGTCCGTTGAGTGCGGTCACTCCCCCGGTGTATCGCCGCGTGACATCACGGAACTCTACTTCTGCCAAGGCAATTCTCCCTTCAGCCCTTCAGCCCGGTGCTGGCGACCGACTGGACGAAATATCGTTGTGCTCCGATGAAGACCAGCAGCATCGGAAGCAGGCTCATCACATTGGCCGCCATCAACAGCGGCCACTTCACCCGATGCGCGCCCTGGAAATAGCTGAGTCCCAACGGAACCGTCATCTGATCCTGTGACGTGATCACGATCAGCGGCCACAGGAAATCGTTCCACGACGTCAGGACGGTCAGCGCGGCCAGCGTGGAGAGCGCAGGCAACGACAGCGGCAGCACGATCTTGAACAGCACCCCCAGCCGTGAGGTGCCGTCCACCCGGGCGGCTTCCTCGAGTTCCACCGGCACGGTCTGGAAGAACTGGCGCAGGAAGAAGATCCCGAACGCCGTCGCCAGATTCGGCAGCATCAGTGCGCCGATGTGGTCGATACCCATACCTGCCCAGACGTTATCGCCGAACCACTTCACGATCAGGAACACCGGGATCATCGTCACCTGGAACGGCACCATCAGCGTCGCCATCAGCACCACGAAAAGCGCTCCACGACCCAGGAATCGGATCCGGGCGAACGCGTACCCGGCGAGGCTGCAGACGATGAGGTTGCTTGCCAGCACCACCAGGGTCACCAGCGCGCTGTTGATGAAGAAGTGGCCGAACGGGGCCGCCGCCCAGGCCTCGGAGTAATTCCCGAACTGGGGACTCTTTGGGAACAGCACCGGCGGGAACCTGTTGGCCTCACCTTCGGTCTCCAGTGAGGTGATCAGCATCCACAGCAACGGAACCACCAGCAGGAAGCTCAGCGGAATGAGGACCAGGTGCCACGGGCTGAACGGCAGACGCAGCCGGGAACGTCGGTTTGTGATCTCGACGGGCTGGACGCCGACCGAGGTGGATTTCGGTTCGGTTGCAACGGTTGACAATTGCGACTCCGTCATGAGGTGTGCACGTGTCGGCGGGCGAGCCGGAACTGCACCGCGGTGATCAGGAGGATGACCACGAACAGGGCGTAGGCCATGGCGGCGGCATATCCCGCGTCGAACTGCACGAAGGCGCGGTCCCACAGGTAGTACACGATGACGGTGGTCGCCCGCAGCGGCCCGCCGCGCGTGGTGGCGTAGACCTCGTCGAAGAGCTGCAGCGCGTTGATGGTCAGCCAGACCACCAGGAAGAGATTCGCAGGACCGAGCAGTGGCACCGTGATGGTGCGGAACCGGGTGAACGCGCTGGCGCCGTCGATGGCCGCGGCCTCGTGCAGTTCAACCGGGACACCTTGTAGCGCAGCCAGATACACGATCACCGAGAACCCGGTCCAGCCCCAGATGGTCATTGCCACGATGACGTAGAGGGCTTGCGACGGAGACGCCAGGAACGGCTGCGACGGCACCCCCACCGCGTTGAGGCCGGCGTTGACCAAACCGTAGTCACGATCGGTGAGCCACAGGAAGATGATGCCCTGGGAGATGGTCGAGACCGCCATGGTGATGTAGGCCGCTGTCCGGTACACCGCGATGAACCGAACCGCACGGTTCATCGCGGCGGCCACGAACAGTCCCACCAGCATGGTGCCGGGGACGAACAGCGCCGTGTAGATGACGGTGTGCTTGATCGCCTCGACAAACACCGGATCCTGCGCCAACTTCCGGTAGTTCGCCAGACCCACCCACGGTGTCTCGGGGGTGAGCAGGTCGGAATGCTGGAACGACAGCATCAGCGACATGAGAACCGGAAGCAGGCCGAAGATCCCGATCAGGATCGCGGCGGGGCTGACCAGTCCCCACCCCGCCACGGTGTCCGAACGCCCGAGGCGCCCGAGCCGGCCGGGTGTCGGGGCCAGGCGCGGCGCAGCATCGGATTCTGCCATGTCTGTCGATCCCGCTCTATTTGCCGGCCAGTGCCGCGTCGGCAGCCTGCGCCGCGGTGTCGAGCGCCGAGGCGGGCTGATCCTTTCCGAGCATGACCGCGACGATGGCCTGACCCAACGCCTCCGAAATCGCCGGGTACTGCTCCACCTGCGGCCTGACCTTCTTCACGTTGTTCAGATTGTCCACGAATGCGGAGGTGCCGGGCACGTTCTCGTTCAGCTTGTCGAGCACGGCCTTGTCCTGGCCCACCGATGACCGGATCGGCAGGTCGCCGGTGGCCAGCGAGAACGTCTTGACCTGTTCGGGCGCCGTCAGCCATTTGACGAAGTCCATCGCGGCCTGCTTCTTCTTGTCGCCGTTGTCGAACACCACCCAGTTGTCCGGCCCGGCGATCGTCTGATGGCCACCACTGCCCCCGGCGAAGGTGGGCATCACCTGGACGCCGTATTCGATGTCGCTGAGCTGGCTCAGGTCCCACGGGCCGGTGACCAGCATCGCCACCTTGCCGCTGTTCATCAGTTTGGGGCCGTTCTCGTTGGTGGTGTCCAGATAGAGCGACTTGTCGGTGACCGCCATCTGCTGCAGCGTGGTGAGCGCCTTGACACCGGCCTCGGAATTGAACGTGGCGTGCTGGTTGTCGGGTGACAGGATGTCGCCGCCGGCCTCCCAGAGCATGGGGACGTAATGCCAGACGGTGTCCTCGCTGCCGTCGGCCGGAATGAGCCAACCGTACTGTCCCTTGGCGGGGTCGGTCAGCTTGGCCGCGGCCGCGCGGAAATCGTCCCACGTCCAGTCCGGTGACGGCGGCGCGACGCCGGCGTCCGCGAAAAGCTGCTTGTTGTAGACGATCGCGAGGTTGTCGACCAGCGCCGGCACGCCGACCACCTTGTCGCCGACCGTCGCAGCTTCCCGTTCGGCCGGATAGAAATCGTCCCACTTCCAGTCGGGGTCTTTGACGGGCTCGGCCATGTCGACCAGCTGCGGGATCTTGGCGATGTTCGGCGACCACGAGCCGAACATGTACGCGACGTCGGGTGCGCTACCACCCCGCACGGCCGTCAGAACCTTCTGCAGCACAAGGTCATTGCTCGAGTAGAGCTCACTGACCTTCACGTCGGGGTGTTCTTTGTTGTACTGGTCGATCAGACTCTTGAAGGCGTCGCCCTCGGTGTCCTGGTAGCCATGCCAGACCGCGATCTCGGTGGGCCCCGATGACGCGGAGTCGCCGCCGCCACCGCATGCGGCGAGCACCAGGGCGAGAACAGCAAGAATTGCGATGCAGAGCCGGCGTCGAATCACGATGGACACTCCTTTGTTGGCGACATCTGAGGTGGGGCGGTTCATGGGCGCAGCGCTTCGGGGAGCAGATCACCATGTGCAGCAGACAATTCGTCGCACAGATCCCAGATCTGATCGACGGTCAGTGTCGCCGCGGTGTTGGGGTCGACCATGGCCGCCGCCCGCACCAGGCGCGGATCACCGTCGACCGCAGCCCGCACCGTCAGGTCCACCGGGCCCAGGAAATTGCGGTTCAGTGCCGCGCACTGGGGCGGCAGGTCACCGACCTGCATGGGATGCGCGCCGAGCGCGTCGAGTAGGGTCGGCACCTCCACGGCAAGGCCGTCGGGCAGGTTGGTGATCAAGCCGTCGTTGATGACATTGGCCGAGATCACCCGCGGCGTTCCGGTCTCCAGCGAATGGATGACCTGGGGCGCGTACTCCGTCGACGTCGTGTCCACCGGCAGTGGGTGGGCGTCGGCCAATTCGGCACGCACACGGTGGTATTCGGCGAGATTGGCCTCGCTGATACCGACATATTCACCGATGTTGAGCCGTAGCCGGTCGACCTCACCGCCGTGGTGCAGGTACCACGGCACGTACTCGCTGGAGTGTTCACTGGTCTCGGTCGGGTAATACCCGAGGCGCCGGTACATGTCCACGCGCACCCGCCTGCGCAGTTCCGGGTCGGCGGCGATGCGCTGGTCGAGTAACGGGTACAGGTCCTGGCCACCGCGCTCCCAGCGCAGCACCCAGGCCTGGTGATTGACACCGGCCGACCAGTAGGACACCTCGTCGTACGGCGCACCGACCAGTTCGCACAGGCCGACCATGGTCCAGTACACGGAGTGGCACAGCCCCAGCACCTTCAACTGGGGCGCGACCCGGTGCAGGAACGTCACGTTCATCGCCATCGGGTTGGTGTAGTTGAGCAGCCATGCGTCCGGGCAGACCTGCGCCATGTCGCGGGCGATGCCGGCCAGGACGGGAAAAGTCCGCAGGCCGCGGAAGATTCCACCGATCCCGATGGTGTCGGCGATGGTCTGGTTCAGTCCGTACTTCGCGGGGATGTCGAAGTCGGTCACCGTGGCCCGGTGCATACCGACCGCGATGACGTTGATGACGTAATCGGCACCCTCGAGCGCGCGGCGGCGATCGGTGGTCGCCACCACCTCGGGCTGCGCCCCGGCCGCGGTCGCGGTCGCGCGGGCGATGGCCTCGGCGGTCTGCAGTCGCTCGACGTCGATATCGTGCAGAACGACGCGAACCGAGCCGAGTTCGGGGAATGACAGGATGTCGCCGAGCAACTCGCGCGTGAACTCGACGCTCCCGGCGCCGATGATGACAATCGAAGGTTTCATCCGCGGCCACCCCGGTACGCGTTCTCCTGCGTGACAACGGGATCGAGCACCGCGGCCGTCGGCGCCTCACCGCGCTTCTCGTCGCTGTACACCATCAGCGTGGAGCCGACCAGGGCCAGGACAATCCCGATCGCACCGTACGGGCTGGGCAGCGTCTGGTAGGCGATCAGCGACACGATGATCGTCAACGCGGGTGCCAGCGCGTTGGTGGTGGGCGCCACGATGGTGGCCTTGCCGCGGCTGAGCGCCATCACTAGGAACAGCGCACCGACGGCATTGAGGAGCTGAGTGGCAGCCGTCAACGCCGGTGCCTGCCATCCGAATCCGGTGGGGATACCCCCCATCGAAAACACCGCCACCGGAATCAGGAGCAGCGCGCTGATCGCCATCCAGCCGAAGGTGGTGGCGTCGTTGACACCGATCGTCGCGGTCTTGCGCATGAAGTAGGCCTGCACGCCCCAGGCCACGCAGACGACGATCGCCAGCAGCAGCCACGGTCCCGACGAACCGTCGGAGTCGGCGCTGGTGATACTGAACAGCACGATCGCGGCCAATGCCGCGACCAGCCCGACGACAGCCAGCCCGCTGATCCGCTCACGCAGCAGCACCATCGCCATCACCACGGTGATCGCCGGCGAGATCGAGACGATCGGGAAGATCAGGTAGGCCGGCCCCATGGTCAGTGCCTGGAACAGCAGCAGCTGGCCACCTGCACCCGTGAGCCCGATCAGCAACCCGTAGATCGCGGCCTGCGGCCGGCGGTCGAAACGCTGGCCGCGCAACACGAATACGGCCGGAATGATCATGGTCAGCGCCCAGATGCAGTAGATCATCTCGTCGGGGTAGCCGTACCAGTTCGCGGGCAGTGCGGAGAACGCACCCCAGACTCCCCAGAACAGGATCAGCAGTGCGGCGTAGAAGATCCAGCTGCGGCTCTGGCCGGTGGTGGATGGTGTTGACGCCTCGGTCATGGTGTTGTCACCTCGTTAGGCTCATGCGCGGATGGTGCGGACAGACGGCGCAGCGCGCTCGGGCTCAGCGGCCGGCCGCGGTGTTTGGCGGCGTACAGGGCAGCGCCCAACGCGGGGTCGAGCAGCGGACGTCGCACGTCGTATTTGGCTGCCTGGTTGCCCAGTACGGCCAGGAACTGTGTCAGAAAACCGTGATCGGAGAACATGCCACCGGAATAGGACACCGGCACGGTCTCGGCGTCGGTGAAGCCGATCAGGGTGCGCGTGGTATCGATGAGTGCGACCAGTTCGTCCACCGCAGTGGACAGAATCCGCTCGGCCGCATGGTCTCCGGCGTGCGCGGCCTGGCACAACGTGGTGGACAGGGCCGCGATGGAACTGCGGTTCCCGTTCCACGTGTCGATCACCAGGCTCACCACGTCGAGGTCACCATCGATTTCGAGGCGCTCCTTGAGCAGGGCGTGCAGCGGGCCTCGCGGCAGCCGGCCGTCGCTCATCCGGCTGAACGCGTTGAGCCCCTGCGCCGCAATCCAATACGCCGATCCCTCGTCGCCGAACAGTTCACCCCAGCCACCCACACGGTGGCCGACGCCGCGGCGTTCCCCGTACGTCATCGAGCCGGTGCCGCTGATGACGTTGATGCCGTCTTCACCGGCCAGCGAGCCGGCCCACCCGCACACCATGTCGTTGTCGCAGCTGTAGCGGTCATGGCCGAGTACCGCCGCCGGGACGGCGTCGAGACGTTCGATGTCGCCGCTGGCCTCACCGTATCCGGGGATACCGAAGAAGGCCGCGTCGATATCGGCGGTGGTGATGCCGACCTGTCCGCAGATGTCTGTAACACCCTGGGAGAGCACTCGTTCGACGACGTCGAAGCCGTCGTTAAAGTAGTACGACGTGGGCGCGGTGGCCCTGGCCAATATCTGCCCGTCGTCGTCGATCAGGGCGAATGCCGTCTTCGATCCGCCGCCGTCGACACCGAGATAGCAAGCCATGGTTGTCACCGCCCGCTCGAGGACATCGGGTAAATCGTCACGCCACGCACCACCCGGCTCACTTCGCCTGAGGGGAACGGATTGTCAGGCGTCTTACCGTATTCCAGCGATGTGAACAACGCGAGGTACTGCGCGAAAACCAGGTAGGCGCAGGCCACCACCGAATCGTCGAGACCGGCGAGACCCGGCAGCACGACCGCGGGGCCGAGATCGGTGGGGATGGGCTCGGTGCTGATCACCGTGACGGCGTCCTGGCCGAGCTGGGCGCGGATCTCGGCGATGATGTCGAGGTCGTAGCGCCGCGTGTACGGGTCGGTCGACACATACACCAGCACCAGCGTGTCGGCGTCGAGCACCGATTTGGGTCCGTGCCGGAATCCCAGCGGTGAGTCGAAATAGGTGACGACCTCACCAGCGGTGAGTTCCAGCAGTTTGAGCGCGGATTCGCGGGCGAGCCCTTCCAGCGCGCCGCTGCCCAGGTAGACGAATCGCTGCTTCTTGGTCTGCGCAAGGGTTTTGATGTCGGCCTGCAGCCCTTCGACGTGTTCGGCCGCGCGGGCCAGCGCCTCGCTGTTCTCCCCGTCGGCCGGGCCCAGCATCAGCAGGCACGACAACAGCATGGACGTCAGGCTGGACGTCATCGCGAACCCGGTGTCGTTGGTGCGCTCCGGCATGTAGATCACCAACGAGTTGGGCCGGTCGCTGTGGGCCCGGCCGAGCTGTCCCTGCGGATCGCAGGTGTAGACGACATGCCAGACGTCGGTGACGAATTCGTCGGCCAGCACCGTGGTTGCCACACTCTCCGGGCTGTTTCCCGAACGCCCGAACGACACCATCAGGGTGGGGGTATCGCGTTCCAGATGATCCAGCGGGTTCGCGACGATATCGGTGGTCGCGATGGCCTCGACGCGGCGGCCGAGGTGGCGCCGTAACGCGGGCGCCGCGATCTCACCGGCGAATGCCGAGCTGCCCGCCCCGGTCAGGATGATGCGCACGTCTTTTCGCTCGAGGATGGGCTCCAGGAAACGGGCGGCGCGCTGGTCCTCACCCCGTAACCCGGCCACCTCCCGCCAGGCACCCGGTTGTTGACCGATCTCGAGAATGGTTGCGCCGCCGTCCTCTTGCGCGGGCACGGCCGTCTCGGTCGGGATCATCGAATCAGTCATCAGCACCTCCATCGGTCAGGGTGCGGCATGCATACGCATAGGGCCGCAGGGCGTCACGCACGCGGTCGATCACCAGGGACTGCGCAACGGGTTCGAGTTCGCCGGCCCGGATCCGGGCATATTGCGCCGGGAGAAATTGGCTGATCAGGGGCAACGGAATGCCCACCCGGTCGAGGTTGGCCAACAAGGTCAGCCGCGCCGCCTCGACCTCCTCATCAGCCCAGTAGTAGCGCAATCGGTCGCTGTAGCTGTACCGGCGCGCTGTCCGCTGCAGCGCCGGGTCGCCGTCGTAGTACCCGGCCCACTGCGCCGGTTCGGCCAGCATCCGGTGTTCGATGACGTCGATCAGGTTGGCTCGCATCGACGACGGTACGAGTTCGGCTTCGATGAAGCTCAGCGCGAACAAGGCCTCGCGCATCGCGAAGGTCAGGCCGGGGCCGACTTTGAGGATCGCCCAGTGATCCTCGACCAGTTCGCGCAATTGCGCCGGGCGCTGATAGTCCGTCGAGTGGGCTTCGAAGACCAGGTGATCCTCGGCGTCGAGGACGTGCCGCAAGGCGACGGTGGCGTCGCGCCGGTAGTCGACGACGTTGAGGTGGTCGAACTCCACCGCGGGTTGCACCACCAGGGCAGCGACCCGGGGCCAGACGTGATCGAGGCCGTGGTCGGCGAAGGCGCTCCGGTGTGCGGCGATGGTGCGTCGCGCGCGCTCCGGCGGTGTCGGCGTCAGATGGCTCAGCGTTTCGTGGGCGCCGCCCGGCACCGGCACCTCGGTTCCGATGACATAGACCGGCCCCGGCAGTCCGGCGCGCCGGGCGGTGTCCTCGGCGACGCGCAACAGCCGGGCACTGCGCGTCGCGACCATCTCGTCGGTGAGTTCGGCCGGGTCGTCGGCGCAGGACATGCTGCAGTCCAGGTGGATCTTGCTGTACCCGGCTTCGACGTAGGCCGAGATCAGGACCTCGGCATTGGCCATCGCGGTGTCGGCATTCTCGCGCTGCCAGCGGTTGGGGCCGAGGTGATCTCCACCGAGGATGACGCGGTCACGCGGGAACTGCCTCTCGTCGGCGATCCCGAGCACCAGGTCGCGGAACTGGGCGGGCCGCAGCCCGGTGTAGCCACCGAACTGGTCGACCTGATTCGACGTGGCCTCGATGAGCACGACGCTGCCGTCGGCGGCGGCTTGCGACAGTGCCGCCGCCACCACGGTCGGGTGTGCCGAGCAGACCGAGTAGACACCAACGGGCGCACCGGCTTTGTGCCGCCGGATGGTGTCCGCGAGCCAATGCCCGGACTGCGCGACCTTGGCCGCCGCACCGTCCAGCAGTGCACCCGGATTGGCGTGGCTCATCGGGTCGGCGCCGGCGGTTGTGATGTGAGGAACATTCATCGATCATGGAAAGCTCGCTCACAACGCGCAATACTAAACCGCGAAACGATCAGGAAAACTGATTGCTTCTGCACTCGGCGGTCAACGTTCAAGGGAGTCATCCGCGATGTCGATCAAACGCACGGACCGGATGCGTGCGGTGTTGTCCCTGCTGCGCGACCGCGGCGAGGTCGAGTCGCAGGTGTTGTGCACCGAATTACGGGTGTCCCCGGCCACGCTGCGCCGCGACCTCAGCGAGCTCGAGGAGCAGGGGCTGCTGGTGCGGACGCACGGTGGCGCGCGGGCGCTCGATCCGAGCGGCAGCGAGATCCCGGTCCGGCTACGCGATCACCGCATGGTCGCCATCAAACGGCGGATCGCCCAACACGCCGCCGCGCTGATCCCGCCTGGTCCCCAGGCTGTCGCCCTGACTGGCGGTATCACGACGGGCGAAGTCGCCAGGGCGCTCCGCGGCAGGCCGCAGATGACCATCGTGACGAACTCGCTGACCATCGCCGCCGATTGCGCCGTCGACGCGCACATGAAGGTGATCGCCACCGGCGGCCTGGTGCGCGCGAATTCCCTTGAGGCCGTTGGCCCGATGTCCGAACACGCATTCCAGGTGATCACCGTCGGCACCGCGGTGCTCGGCGCCGACGGGATGTCCGCCGAAGTCGGGGCCACCACGTTCGACGAGGCCGAGGCCCGCACCGCAATTGCCATGGCGGACAACGCCCAACGGGTGATCGTCGCGGTCGACGGTTCCAAGATCGGCAAGGTCACACTGGCCAAGATGGTGTCGCTGAATCAGATCAACCATCTGGTCACCGATTCGACCGCGGACCGTCATCAGCTGGACCGGATCACCGCGCACGGGGTGCAGGTCCACGTGGTCGACGTCGGCGAGGTGTAAATGGGTCGACCGGATGACGGCGACGCCGAATTCGACACCAGGGTCGCGGTTTTACCTCAGCGACAGCCATGGCGTCGAACTGGGCGTGCGTACGACCGGCAAAAGCGTCAGGCGCCGTGCGCGGCCAGATCAACGGTTGACGTGGTGACCGGCGTCGTGGTCGGTACAGAGGCCATCACCAGCTGATACAGCGGCGAGCCCCAGGCGTGGGCACCGCTGACCGCAGGCGCATATGCGGTGTGGATCGCGATCGCGGCCGGCGAGACCTCATCCGAGTCGGAGTCCGGGTCGTAATCGCACACCGGGTCGCCGATATCGCACACACTGATGGTGCGGCCACCGATCTCCGGCGGCAGCGTCGACGTGTTGGTCGACGCCAGGAACGAATGTTCCTGTGCCACACCCTTGCCGACGCCCGGAACCACCGCCGCCGAGCCCATGGCCAGAGTCGTGTCGGTGGGGAGCCGGTCGCCGTCGGCGATCAGCAGCGCCGCGGCGACGTGCGGATCGTCGGCCAGGTCGTAGAGGTTGCGGTGCACCACCATGGCACCCTGCGAGTATCCGGCCAGGATCACCTTGGTGTCGGGGCAGCGCTCGGTGAACGCCTCGAACTGCTCGGCGGTCGCAGCGGTGCCTTCCTTGACGCTGTCGAGGAAATCCATCCATCCGCCGATTCCGCCCTCGAGCGGTACCGCCGCCGCGGGGTACTGCACCGCCTCCGCGGTGATGGTCCGCCCACTGGCGGCGAGGTCGGCCTGCAGCTGCTGGTAGGACTGGTAGATCACCGACCCCATGCCACCGTTGGCGCTCACGCTCGACGCATCGCGCTGACCCGACCCGGCGGCCCCGATCCAGTGGTAATCACCACATGACGGTGCGGCCACGGCGGTACCGGTGGCCAGACCGGCCAGTGCCATCCCGGCGACGACTCCGGCCACCACACTGACCGGTCCCAGACGACGAATCACGACGAGTGCCTCCAAACCTGCCGGCAGCGGGGTGTGTAGGGCTGCGGCGTCAGCGGTTTGATCGTCCGAAGGGACCGTCCGCGTTACACCGATTCAGGCCAGTGTGGTGGCCGTTACAGGCGCTGACAGGTCGGCGTCGACGTAGCGCTGGATATTGGGCGCCACCGCGGCGACCACCTCGTCGTCGGTCATCGACGCCACGGGCTCGATCTTCCAGACGAAACGCAGCAGGGCGAACCCGATCAACTGGCTGGCGATGAAACCGCTGCGACGTAACCGGTCTTCCTCGTCGGTGCCGAGCGTGGACTGGCCGATCAGGCTGCGCTCGACGACCATGCGTAATTTCGCGGCGGTGCGCTCTTCGTGGGCGGCTGTGACGACGACCGCGCGGAGGACGGGCCCGATCTCGTCGTCGGTCCAGGATTCGAGCACCGTCCGCACCAACTGCGCACCCAGTTCCTCACGTGGTGTGGCCCAGCCGGCGGCCACTTTCTCCAACCATCGGGCCGGGGGATCAGTGGCGGCGTCGAGGAGTGCTTCCTTGGACCCGAAGTAGTGGTAGACCAGCGCGGGATCGACATCGGCGGCCCGCGCGACGGCCCGCATCGTGGTGCCCGCCCACCCGTTGGTGGCGAATTCGAGGCGCGCGGCACCCAGGATGCGCGCCTGCAGCACGCCCCGTTCATCCCGCGGTCCCGGGGTTACCGATTTGTTCGCCATGAGTTTCATCATAACGTGAAATTCCGCTTGCGCATACGTTAGTTTCAACGTACGGTGAGACTAAGTTTCAACGCACCGTGAAAATTAGGAGCAGCAATGAGCACCATCTCTCCCACCGTCCTGGTCGTCGGCGCAGGCCCTGTCGGCCTGGTGGCGGCCGGCGAACTCGCCCGCCACGGCGTCGCGGTCCGGATCATCGACAAGCTGACCGTCCCCACGGATGAATCCCGCGCGATCGCCGTGCACGCCCGCAGCCTGGACATGCTCGCGCGGATGGGTGTGGTGGACCAGCTGATCGAGACTGGCGTCCAGTCCAAGGGCATGGACCTGCGCAGCGGTCACGAACTGCTGGTGCGCGTGCCACTCGACAGTGTCGACAGCGCCTACGCGTTCAGCCTCAACACTCCCCAGACCGAGACCGAACGGGTGCTCACCGAACACCTGACCGCACTGGGCGTCACCATCGAACGCGGTGTCGAACTGACCGGGCTGGATCAGGACGCCGACGCGGTCCACCTGACGCTGCAGCACGCCGACGGCACGGTCGAGAATGTCACGGTGCCGTGGGTGATCGGTGCCGATGGGGCCCACAGCACCGTCCGCCACCTGGTCGGCGGCAAGCTCGAAGGCACGTTCGTGGGCGAGCGTTTCCTGCTCGGTGACGTCGACGCCACGCACGACCTGGATCCCGAGTCGATGTTCACCTTCTTCGCCGCGGACGGTCCGGTGCTGGCCATGCCGATGCGCCACGGGCGCACCAGGATCATGGCGCAGATCCACGACGCGCCAGGTACCCCGCTGAACCTGCATCCGACGGTGGCCGATCTGCAGCGCGTCATCGACCAGCGCGTCGGCGGCATCACGATCGATCGTGCCCACTGGATGACGTCGTTCGAGCTGCACCACGCGCAGGTTTCCCAGTACCGTTGGGGCCGAGTCTTCCTGGCCGGCGACACCGCACACATCCACAGCCCGGCCGGTGGCCAGGGCATGAACACCGGCATGCAGGACGCGTTCAACCTGGTGTGGAAACTGGCCGCGGTCAGCACCGGGCAGGCCGGTGAGGCCGTGCTCGACAGTTATCAGGCCGAACGGTATCCGGTGGCCAAGAGCATGATCGAGTTCACCGATCGGCTCAGCAAGGTGGGCACCCTGACGGGTACACCCCAGCATGTCCGCAACGCCGCGCTCAAGCTGCTGTCCCACGTGGGTCCCGTCCCGCGCGCCATGGCGAACCTGACGGCCGAGGTGAAGGTCGCCTACCCCGACAGCCCCATCGTCGCCGACCACCACCCCCACGGCGCCAAAGTCACTGCCGGCGAACACTTTCCCTATCTGGGCGACAACGACGTACAGAAGTATTTCCCCGGCTGCTGGGGTGTCGGACACAGCACCGTGACAGTCGCCGCGGGCCACGGCGTCCCTGCCGCGGGACGTGCCGGCCAGCAGATCCTGGTCACCGACACCGACGCCCCGGTCGCCGGCTATGACGTCGTCATCGCCGACCCCGACCGCGTTGCCGCCAGCCGGCTCGGCCTGCCCGACGGCGGGCGCGTCGTCGTTCGCCCCGACACCTATATCGGCGCCATCGCGGCGCTGGACGATTCCGACACCGTCGCTGCGTATTTCGCCGCGATGTCCCGCTAGGAGGCTGTCATGTACACCTACGACATCGATCCGCAGGCCATGTTCGACGACCGGACACACCAGTTCGCCGCCTTTGGCCTCCCGATCGCCGACATCGAGGCCGTGCGGGCCAGAGTCACCGACATGTGGGCCGACGCGCCCGGCGGCTGGTCCTACGAATGGTCACGGCTCGCCGAGCGGTACGCCGCCGACGGCGATCACGGCCGGGCAGCGTACGCCTACGGCTGCGCCCACTTCCCGTGCCTCAACACCGATGGACGCATCCGTGCCGAGGCGGATCAACTCGGTCAGTACGAGTTGGCGGCCAAGGATTTCCCGGTGGCCTTCGAACGGCAGATCATCTCGGTACCCTATGCCGGCGGCACCATCGAACTGCCGATCCACCTCTACTCCGTCGACGGTGACTACGCCGCGCGGCCGGTGCTGGTGGCCCATGGCGGGGTCGACACCTTCAAGATGGACTCCAACCCGCTCTACCTCGCCTTCACCCAGGGCGCTGGTGTGACCACCCTCGCGATCGACATGCCGGGCACAGGTGAGACACCCTGCCCGCTGGACCCCAGCAGTGACGAGGTGATCGCCGGTGTCGTCGAATACGCGCGCAGTATCGGCGACGGGCGGGTGGCGCACTTCGGAATGTCGTTCGGCGGCAACTTCTCTGCGATGTCGGCACTGACCGGTCTGGTCGACGCCGCTGTGAACCTCGGGGGTCCGATGGTCGCGGCGTTCACCGCCGAGCACGGCGCCGAGCTACCGTTCGGGATGCGCGACATCGTCGGCAACGCCATGCATTTCGACCGCCAGCCCACGCTCGACCAGCTGGTCGACGGCTTGGGCCGGCTGTCGCGGGCTGACCTGCTGAGCCGCCCGTCGAATTCACCGCTGCTGGTGATCAACGGCGCCGACGACTATTTCATCCCGCAGTCCGACACCCTGGTTTTCGAGGGCCGCCCGGACACCGAAGTCCACCTGCTGGACGGCACCGGGCACTGTGCCGTGTCGCGGATCGCCGAGGTCATCCCGATGATCAACACCTGGCTGCGAGCCCAATTCGCAACCTCAACAAAGGAAGTCACGTCATGAGTGCACCGAAGTTGGCCGGTAAGCGCGCGCTTGTCACCGGCGGAAGCCGCGGTATCGGCGCGTCGATCGTGCGCAGGCTGGCGGCCGACGGCGCCGCCGTGGCGGTCAACTATGTTGCCGACGAACGTTCCGCAACACAGTTGGTTGACGAACTGACCGCCGCCGGCGCCCGTGCCGTCGCGGTGCAGGCCGATGTCAGCGACTCCGCACAGACCCACCGGCTCGTCGACCGGGTGGTCGAGGAGTTCGGTGGCCTGGATCTGCTGGCCAGCAATGCCGGCGTGGAGCACTTCGGCCCGCTGGCGTCCATCACCCCGGCCGATTTCGAACGCGTTTTCACCATCAACGTGGGCGGACAACTGTTCGCCGCGCAGGCTGCGGCGGCCGCGATGGGTGACGGCGGCCGGATCGTGCTGACCTCGTCCGTCAGTGCGCGCGTCGCCGTCCACCGGCATACGTTGTATGCGGCCAGCAAGGCCGCCGTGTCGGCGATGGTCCTCAATCTTGCGCCCGAATTGGCCGAACGGGGTATCGCGATCAACGCCGTGGCGCCGGGTGGCACCGCGACCGATATGGCGACCACCCACGCCGCCGCGTACATCCATCCCGCACTGGCCGCCGTGGGCGCCGAGGCCGCACTGGCGTCGATGAATGCCCTGGCCCGCCTCGCCGAGCCGACCGAGATCGCCGCCGTGGTGGCCTTTCTGCTCTCGCCCGACGCGTCCTACCTCACCGGCGCCACCATCGACGCGTCCGGCGGCTGGATCTGATCTTCGTGGATCCCCTGCCGCGATGAGTCTGCCCGCGCCGAGAGGTCTACCTTTCGACCGAGACAATCAACTCATCGGGAGTGAGCATGGGCGCCATCAACATCGAGCTGTTCGCAACTCTGGACTTCGTCGGGCAGGCACCCGGCGGCCCCGAGGAGGACCCCGACGGGTTCCCGTTCGGCGGCTGGCAGGCACCCCTGATAGACGACGTGACCGGGGCGCAGGTCGGCGCCGCATATGAGGGCACCGATGCGTTACTGCTCGGCCGGCGCACGTATGACATCTTCGCGGCGTACTGGCCGCACCAGAAGGGTGGCGAGGACGGCGCCATCGCGACGCTCTTCAACAGCATCCCGAAGTACGTGGCTTCGCGCGGTACGCCGGACCTGACGTGGGCCGGGTCAACGCACGTCGGCCCCGATCTGCCCGCGGCGGTGCGCGAGATCCGGGACCGGCACGAGAACGTCAAAGTCGTCGGCAGCCTGAACTTCGTGCAGACCCTGCTGCGGGAGAAGCTTTTCGACCGTCTCGACCTCTGGGTGCACCCCATCATGCTCGGCGTCGGCAAGAAGGTGTTCTCAGACGGTGCGGTTCCGACCAATCTGACCCTCCTCGAGGCACCGGCGACCAGCCCGAAGGGCACCGTGTACCTGCGCTATGGGCTCGCCGACGGCACGCCGGGGACCGGCGATATGAGCGCGCCCGATCGCGGGGTCTAACGCAGGCCTTCGATGAGCCGCTGCAGGCTGCGGGTCAGCGACCGCGGAACACTGGCGGGATCCATGAAATCGTTCTCGGCCAGCGGACTGGCCTCGCCGGCGACCATGCTCTCGGTGAACTTCCGCAGCGACCGCCCCTCACCGCGCAGCGCGTCGACGGCCTGCAGGAATGACGTGCGTTCGATCCTGGCGTGCGTGAACTCGTCGGGCGGTACGCCGAGGTGCTCGGCCATCAGTTGATCCCGCACCGACACGACAATGCCGGGAACACCGCTGTCGGGTGAGTCGTCCGGCCCCGCCTCGATGGCGACATCGCATTCACTGTCGAAACCCATCGACCGGTTGTTGAGGTTGGAGGACCCGATGCGCAGCAGCCGGTCGTCCACGGCCAGCACCTTGGAGTGGACGTAGATCGGCGTGCCACCGTCGGCTGCCGGCCAGTAGACCCCGAGCCGGCCGTGTTCGTCTGCTGCCCAGAGCATTTCGAGCAGCAGATAGCGCGCACTGTCCATCGCCTGCTGCTCGAGCCGGCTCTCTGAACTGCGCGGCAGCACGATGACGATCTCGGGTCCTTCGGGCTCCCTCAGGCGGACGGCCAGCGCCTCGGCCACGTCTCTGGCCGCCAGGTACTGGTTCTCCAGATAAATGATGTGCC
Source organism: uncultured Mycolicibacterium sp. (assembly GCA_945957405.1). GTDB lineage: Bacteria > Actinomycetota > Actinomycetes > Mycobacteriales > Mycobacteriaceae > Mycobacterium. Next base: position 28,258 of record CAMFLL010000010.1, read on the forward strand.
GCGCGGCGGCGATGGCCGCGAGGTTGAGTGCCTCGACTTCGCGGACCTCGGTGCGGCCGGCCAACGTCGGGAGGGTGCGCGCGACACCCACGTCGACGCCGCGCAGCGCCGGTTCGAGCGTGGTGGGCCAGACGGATTCGGCGTCCACCGGATCCAGGGTCTGCCCGGTCGCGGTCGTCCACCGGTAGTGCGCCAATTCGGCCAGCACACGGGCGGCCGCCCCGTCGACCGCGGCGGCCACCTCGTGTCGAGGGCCGTACGCGCGTCCGAGGGTCCGGCGCCTGCGGTCGTCGCCTTCGTGCGCGGAGGTGTCCCAGCGATCGAGCGTGAGGTCGATACCCCCGCAGAAGGCCATCACGTCATCGATGACCACGATCTTCTGGTGGTGCACGGCACCGGTGGGATGCGCACCGTCGATCGCGAAGTGCATGCGCTTGCTGGTGAGCCGGTTCACCCAGGACACCGGGGTGATCCCGTACCAGATCTCGTCGAAGGCGGGCAGCAGGCGCAGATTGGATTTGAGCACGTAGATCTCGAGGGCCGGCCGCTTCCAGAGCAGCCAGTACAGGAACGCACCCAGCTGATTGGGTCCGCTGAGATCTTTGTCACCGCGTTCGAACGTCATCCGCGCGTCGAAGTCCCAGCCGATCAGCGTGATTCGCTGCTGTGCGCCCAGCATGGCCGTCTTGACGTGGCGGAAGTAGTCCGCGCCGTCGATGATGTACGCGAACTGGTCGGCCCGCGCCGTTCGCCAGCAGGTGTCACCGGGGGTCAGCAAGTGGCCGTCCGGGCTCGGCATAGCGCTGTGTCTACCACACCGCACCGCCGTGCGACGCGGCCGAACGCGGGCGCCGAACCGGCGTGAGGCAGGCTGATGCACACGATGGCAAGCACCCCACTTCTGGAAGACCCCGGCGATCTGTCGGCCTTGCGCGCCCGTGGCGCCGACGCCGATGAGCTCTTCGCCTCGTTCGCCGCGTGGGCCGAGGCCAACGGGACCCCGCTGTACCCGGCCCAGGAGGAGGCGCTGATCGAACTGGTCAGCGGCGCGAACGTGGTATTGGCGACACCGACCGGATCGGGTAAGTCGCTGGTGGCCACCGGCGCGCAGTACGCCGCCCTGGTGGCCGACCGGCGCAGCTACTACACCGCCCCGATCAAGGCGTTGGTGAGCGAGAAGTTCTTCGCGCTGTGCGACGTGTTCGGCGCCGCCAACGTCGGCATGCTGACCGGCGATGCGGCCGTCAACTCGGAGGCGCCGATCATCGCGTGCACCGCAGAGGTGCTGGCCAACATCGCGTTGCGGGAAGGTGCTGGCGCCGATATCGGCCTGGTGGTGATGGACGAGTTCCATTTCTACGGCGACCCGGAGCGTGGCTGGGCCTGGCAGGTACCCCTGCTGGAATTGCCAGGCGCGCAGTTCCTGCTGATGTCGGCCACGCTCGGTGACGTCACGAACCTGCGTGCGGACCTGACCAGGCGCACCGGTCGCCCGACGGCGCTGGTCGCCAGTGCCGAGCGTCCGGTGCCGCTGTTCTATTCGTATGCGACCACACCGATGCACGAGACCATCGCCGACCTGCTGGAAACCCGGCAGGCACCGATCTACGTCGTGCACTTCACCCAGGCCTCGGCGCTGGAGCGCGCGCAGGCGTTGATGAGCGTGAACGTCAGCACCAAGGACGAGAAGGCGGCGATCGCCGAGTTGATCGGCGCGTTCCGCTTCTCGACGGCGTTCGGGGCCACGCTGTCCCGGCTGGTCCGGCACGGTATCGGCGTCCACCACGCCGGCATGCTGCCCAAGTACCGGCGGCTGGTCGAACAGCTGGCACAGGCCGGGCTGCTCAAGGTGATCTGCGGTACCGACACCCTGGGCGTTGGCATCAATGTGCCGATCCGCACCGTCGTGTTCTCCGCGCTGTCGAAGTACGACGGCACCCGGACCCGTTTGCTCAACGCCCGCGAGTTCCATCAGATCGCCGGGCGGGCCGGGCGGGCCGGCTACGACACCGCCGGCACCGTCGTCGTCCAGGCGCCCGATCACGAGGTGGAAAATCTCAAGCAGTTCGCCAAGGTCGCCGACGACAAGAAGAAGCGCCGAAAGCTGGTGCGCCGCAAGGCACCTGAGGGCATGGTGCCGTGGAGTGAGTCGACCATGACCCGGCTGGTCGAGGCCGCTCCCGAGCAGCTGACCAGCAACATGCGGGTGTCGACGGCGATGATCCTCGATGTCGTTGCGCGCCCAGGTGATCCGTTCGAGGCGATGCGCCGGCTGCTCACCGACAACCACGAACCGCGCAAACGGCAGCTCCAGCACATCCGCGAGGCGGTCGGCATCGCCAGATCACTGTTGCAGGCCGGCGTCGTGGAGCGGCTGCCCGTACCGGAAGCCGATGGGCGCCGGTACCGGCTGATGGTCGACCTGCCGCCGGATTTTGCACTCTACCAACCGCTTTCGACATTCGCCCTGGCCGCGATCGACGTGCTGGACCGCGCATCGGAAAGCTTTGCCCTCGACGTGGTCTCGGTGATCGAGGCGACCCTGGAGGATCCCCGCCAGATCCTGTCCGCCCAGCTGAACAAGGCCAGGGGGCAAGCCGTGGCCCAGATGAAGGCCGACGGTATCGAATACGACGAACGCATCGAACTGCTCGACGACGTCACCTATCCCAAACCGCTCGAAGAGCTGCTCGGCCATGTCTTCGAGGTGTACCTGCAGAGCAATCCCTGGGCCGCCGACTCGCCGCTGTCACCCAAATCGGTGGTCCGCGAGATGTGGGAACGCGCGATGACGTTCCGGGAGTTCGTCAGTGAGTACGGGCTGACCCGATCCGAGGGCGCCGTCCTGCGTTACCTCTCCGACTGTTTCAAGGCGTTGCGCTCGGGTGTCCCCGCGGCGGCCAGGACAGAAGATCTGACCGATATCGTCGAATGGCTCGGCGAGCTGGTGCGTCAGGTCGACTCGAGCCTGCTCGACGAGTGGGAGCAGCTGACCAGTCCCGACCAGCCGCTCGACGCCCCCGTGGCGGTGCCCGCGCGGCCCCGCCCGCTGACGGGTAATGAGCGCGCCTTCACCGCGATGGTGCGCAATGCGTTGTTCCGCCGGGTCGAACTGTTTGCGCGGGAACGCTGGACCGAGCTCGGTGAACTCGACGCCGCAGCGGGTTGGTCGGCAGATCGGTGGGCCGACGTCGGCGAGGCGTACTTCGCCGAACACGACGACGTGGGTACCGGTGCCGATGCGCGGGGTCCGGCGTTACTGGTGATCGACCGCAGGCCCGATGCCTGGTCAATCCGGCAGATCCTCGATGACCCCGCCGGCCACCATGACTGGGGTTTCGAAGTGGAAGTGGACCTGGCCGCCTCCGATGAGGAGGGCGCCGCCGTGATCAGGGTGGTCGACGCCGGGCGCCTGGACTGACACCCGGCGGCTCAGCCGCCGACCTTGCGGACGTATGCGTCGTCGGGTCCGAGCGCGCGGCCGTCCGAGTCCAGCAGGGCGAGCCGCGCGACGGGGTGATCGGTGCTCTTCATGCGCAACTCCGAATGCTTCTCACCGTCCTCGAACAGGTTGTCCTCGCCCCACTGGCGAAGAGCGACAAGGGCACAGAAGAGCTGCCGGCCGCGGTCGGTGAGCACGTATTCGCTGTACGCACTCCCGTCGGAGGCGGACCGGACTGCCAGAACTCCGCGCGATGTGAGGGCCTGTAGCCGATTGGACAGGATGTTCTTCGCCACGCCGAGGTTGCGCTGGAGCTCTCCGAACCGGTGGATGCCGTCGAACACGTCCCGGATGATCAGCAGCGACCACCGATCGCCGATGACGCCAACGGTGCGGGCCACGGGACACTCCTCGCCCCCGAAGTCGCGTGAGGCCATATCGGCACCACCCTTTCGACGATCATCCACAATCTGGTTGCAATTCTAGACCACTTCGCTTAACGTCCAAATCGGTTTCATTTCGAAACCAGATTCGCTTCCGAGGAGGACGACATGACAGACACCCGGGTCAGCCCAGTGAAGGTCGCCGTGGTGCAGTTCGAGCCCAGGGTGGGCGTCGAGAACCTGCAGCGTAATCTCGATGCCGTCGAGCAACGCATCGGGCAGGCCGCAGACAGCGGGGCCGGTCTGATCGTCCTGCCCGAGTTGGCCAGCACCGGCTATGTGTTCAACACCCGTGAAGAGGCGTTCGCCCATTCGGAGTCGATTCAGGACGGCGCGACAACCCGGCTGCTGACGCGACTGGCACGCGAGCGCGATCTCTACCTCGTCGCCTGCATCGTCGAGCGTGACGGTGACCGGTTGTTCGACACGGCGCTGCTCGTCGGGCCGGCCGGGTACATCGGTCGCTACCGGAAGACCCATCTGTGGAATACCGAGAAGCTCTGGTTCACCCCGGGTGACGAGGGCTATCACGTGTTCGACACCCCGATCGGCAGGATCGGCCTCCTGGTCTGCTGGGACATCTGGTTCCCGGAGACCTCGCGCATCGTCGCGCAGATGGGCGCCGACATCATCTGCATCCCGACCGGGTGGGTGTGGACGCCACCGCCGTTGTACGACGCCAGCGGGGTCTGCATGGCCGCACATCTGACCATCACCGCCGCCCACGTCAACAACGTGTTCATCGCGACGGCCGACCGCACCGGCGAGGAGCGCGGCGCCGGATTCATGGGCAACTCGCTGATCGCCGGCACGAACGGGTGGCCCATCGACCGCATCGCGGGACCTGACGAGGACACCATCGTCTACGCCGACGTGGATCTGACGGCCGCGCGGACCGCGCCGATCTGGAACCAGTTGAACGACCTTCATCGGGACCGGCGGACCGATCTCTACGACCAGATGCTCGGCTACCGGGCCGCCGCCCCGCTGCCTCGGTGACGACGGTGACGGCACCCATGGCTTCGTCCCGTCTCCGGACACCGCGTCCACACGCCCGGCGCCTCCACGTTCCGGTGTTCGTGGTGGCGAGCACCGCGCTCATCGCAGCCGCCGCCTGGACTGCGGGCACCGCGCAGTGGCGCGGTGACCCCGGCGACGTCCGGGCTTTCCTCGGCTGGACGCTGCAGTCGTTCTCGGAACCGCAGTTCTCGGTGGTCGGTTACGCCGGCGTGGGCCTGCTCATCGGCGGCTGGTTCGGCCACCTCGCACACACCCGTGGCTGGCGGATCAGTGGGTTCACCCAGGCGTGCGGCACCGGATTGTGGCCGGCGGTCACGGTCGCGGCGGCCGCCAGCCTGGTCCTGAGCACCCTGCTGTGGGGCTGGACGCTCGCGGGAGGCCGGTGGCAGCCCCTGTTCGTCCCCATCGCATCGATCGCCCCTGCGGTCGTGGTCACCTACGGGCCGGCCAGGCGTGTGGTTGCCACGGCCGCGGTGCTGGGCGCCTTCGTCGCCACACCGGTGGCGCTGGCCCTGGTGAACTGGGTCTGCGTTCCGCTGGCTCTTCCGCCGGTGATCGGCGTGACCGGCGCCATGGCGATCGCCGCGGCGCCGACATTCCTGCTGTGCAAGCATCTTCCGTGGCTGCCGTCGCCGGGCGCATGGCGGCCGGACGCACCGCCGACGCCGAGCGATCCGCCTCGCACCGGGCTGGTCTGGCTGGTGCGCCGAGCCCTCGCGGACTTCACCGAGGCACAGTTCTTCGGCAACGAATGGGCCGGTGTCGGGGTGATCGCCGGAGCGCTGGTCGGCTGGCTGACCATTCCGGACGCGGTGGCCTACGGGACGGGGCTGCTGCCGCCCATCCTGGCGGCGCAGGCCGTCAGCGCGCTCGTCGGGGTGTTGATCTGGCGGCGGCAGTGGCGGCGCCGTGGCTTCTATCCCACCTTCGTCCCCATCGTGTCGGTCGCGCCCGCGGCGGTGCTGACATTCGGGTGGCAGCCGGTGCCGGTCCTGGGCGCCGCGGTTCTCGGCGCGCTCGTCGGGCCCCCGCTGGCGGCGGCGATCTCCACCCGAGTCCCCGGCGGCTGGCACCCCTACGTCGGCAACGTCGCTTCGATGGCTGTCACGACGCTCGCCGTCGTTCCACCCATCTCGCTCCTCATGAACGGAATGATGTGATCACTGTGAGCACCTTGACCGCCATCGCGACCGGCCACGCCATCCGCACGCATCAGACGTCGTCAGTGCAGACCACCGCGGACGCCCTCGGGCGAATCCGAGATGCCGATCCTGTGCTGGGTGCTTTCGTGCTCGTCGATGACGCCGGTGCCGGCGCATCGGCTGCCGCTGCCGACCGTGATCTGGCAGCGGGTCTCGATCATGGTCCGCTGCAGGGTATTCCGGTGGCGGTCAAAGACATCTTCGACATGGCCGGTCTGCCCACTTCATGTGGGTCGTCGACGTCCTTCGGGACCGACCGCGCCGAGGCCGACGCCGACGTCGTCGCCGAGCTTCACCGGTCGGCAGCGGTACTCGTCGGGAAAACGACATTGCACGAATTCGCCTATGGCGCAACGGGTGACCGGTCGGCACACGGGCCCTCCCGCAATCCCCACGACCCGACGCGGGTGTCCGGCGGGAGCAGCGGAGGGAGTGCCGTCGCCGTCGCGGCCGGGATGGTGCCGCTGAGCATCGGGACGGACACCGCGGGCTCGGTGCGCGTGCCGGCGGCGCTGTGCGGAATAGTCGGTTTCAAGCCGGCCTTCGATGCGCTGTCCACCAAGGGCGTCTACCCACTGGCGCCGAGCCTCGACCATGTGGGGGTGTTCGGGAATTCGGTCGAGGACACCCAGATGTGCTACCAGACCCTGTGCGGCACAATGGGGAACGACCGCCGACAGCAGAGTCGGGCCGACAGGGTGGGCTGGATCGTTCCGGAGGCGATCGCCCCCGCCGACCCCAGGATCACGGCAGCCACGCGAGGGCTTCTCGAACGCGCCGGGCTGGCCGTCGACGATGCGACATCGACCGTGCTCGATCACGCTCCGGGTGAGCTTTTCTCGATTTTCACCACGCTGCAACTGCGTGAGGCCTTCGAGGTGCACCGTGATCATCTCGACGCCGACGAACACCTGATCGACCCTGGCGTGGTGTCGCGGCTGAAGGCAGGCCAGAACGTGTCCGACGGTGCTTACGCCGACGCACACTGGGCACGATCACGATTCCGCGCTTCGGTCGAGGTGGCCCTCGGCGAGCACGCGATCCTCGCCCTGCCGACCACGCCGATCACCGCACCGCGTCTGTACCAGATGCAGACCGAGATCTCGGGCGTGACCGTGGAGGCGCGCTCGGCGCTGCTGGCATTCACCAGCCCGTGGAATCTCACGGGCAGCCCGGCGATCAGCGTGCCGGCCGGGTTCGTCGACGGACTTCCCTTCGGCCTGCAGCTGATCACAAGCCCCGGGAACGAGGCCACGCTGTTCGCCACCGCGGCCGCCGTGGCACAACTCCTTGCTCATTCGGACGAAAGATAACCATGCCCTCGATCCAGATCGATCTGCCCGTGGTCCTCGAACCCGACGTCAAGCGTGGCTTGGCCCGCAGGGTGGGGACCATCTACGCCAGCACGATGGGCGTCAATGCCGATCTGCTCACCGTGTCGATCCACGACGTCGGCGACGGCGGCGTATGGCGCTGTCATGACGACCGTGATCCCACGCCATCGGCTCTGATCATGTGCGATATCCGCCGTGGCCGTCCCGTCGAGGTGCGCGCGGCACTGGCGCAACAGCTGATCGACGTCCTGGTGGAGACCTGCGCATTCGATCCGACGTGGCTCAAGGTCGAGTTCACGCAGCACGCCGGTGACGAGATGTACCACCCGCATCTGCACGGTTTCAACAAAGACTGGGACGGCGATGAACGTGCCGATGGAGCAGTCTCGTAGCTACAGCGTCAGCACCCGGCCTGCGATCACCAGGTGGACGTCATCACACACGGCGGCAACGCGTTGATTGGTGGTACCGAGCAGATCCCGGAACAGCACTCCCGACCGGTGTGCCGGTACGACGCCCAGCCCGACCTCATTGGTCACCACCACCGCCACGGGAATCCTGGCGAGCGCCACGCAGAGGCTGTCGAGTTTGGCGTCGATCACCTGGAGCACCTCCTGCGTGCTTGCCTCCCAGAGGTTTTCGCCGTCCATGACCGCCGTGAGCCAGGTGCCCAGGCAGTCGATCAGCACCGGTCCGGCCGCGTGCCGGATCGCCTGCACGAGATCCGTCGTCTCCACGGTGTGCCAGTGCGCCGGACGGCGGGCACGGTGGCGTGCGACACGTGCATCCCAGTCGGGATCTGACCCGTCGGTGGCACGGCCCGGAGCCACATAGGTAACGCCCGCAGCGTCTTTCAGCAGTTCCTCGGCGTGGCGGGACTTACCGGACCGCACACCACCGGTGACCAGGATGCGCGCGGCGGTCATGGCGCTCCCGGCGGCAGGACCGGCAGTCCCGGTGCGACTCCGCGCTCGGCGAGCCGCATCAACGCGTCGACGTCGAGATGCTGTTCGACGAGATCACCCAGCAGATCGAGCCTGCGCTGACGGGCGGCGGGGAAACTGGTGCCGGTGGCGGCAAGCCCGAGGGACTCCCGGAGGAATGCGGCCCGGAAGTCGTCACCTTCCAGCGAGCCGTGCCACATCGTGCCGTAGACCTGACCGGCCCTGGCACCGCCGAGGAACTCCTCGGTGCCGGCACCGCGGCTGACCCGGCCATGGTGGATCTCGTAACCCGCTGCTGGACTACCCAATTCGGTCCCGCGCGGGAGCCGCAACACCTTCTTGGGCGCGAAGCAGGTCACCACGTCGAGCAACCCGAGGCCCGCCACCTCGGCTGCCGGACCCTCGACGCCGTCGGGGTCGCTGATCAGCCTGCCGAGCATCTGAAATCCCCCGCAGATACCCAGCACCGGTTTACCGGCGGCGGCGTGGGACCGCACGGCGTGGTCGAGTCCGCGTGACCGCAGCCACGCCAGGTCGGCGATGGTGGCGCGGGTACCGGGCAGCACGATCAGGTCGGCGTCGCCGAGTGTGCGTGGATCCGAGGCGAATACGACGTCGAGATCGGGTTCGAGGCCAAGGGCGTCGACGTCGGTGAAGTTGCTGATCCGGGGCAGCCTGATGACCGCCACACGGTGTGCCCCCTCGTCCGCGGCGCGGCGGCGCGCGAGGTCCAGGGCGTCCTCGGAGTCGAGCCACAGGTCGGGGTGCCACGGCAACGTTCCGTAGACGGTGCGACCGGTGACACGTTCGAGGTCGTGCAGGCCGGGCTGCAGCAGGGTCATGTCGCCGCGGAACTTGTTCACCACGAAACCCGCCATCAGCTGCTGATCTTCGGCGGACAGCAACGCGACGGTGCCCAGGAACGCCGCGAACACACCTCCGCGATCGATGTCACCGACAACGACGGTGGGCAGACCGGCGTGACGGGCGAGGCCCATGTTGACGTAATCACCTGCCCGCAAATTGATCTCGGCCGGGCTGCCGGCTCCCTCGGCGACCACGATGTCGAACCGGGCGCTGAGGTCGTCGTACGCCGTGTGCGCCGCCGCTGCGAGGGCGCGCCGCCCCTCGAGCCAATCGGATGACGACACCTCACCGTACGGGCGGCCCATCAGCACCACGTGGCTGCGGTGGTCACTGCCCGGTTTGAGCAGAACAGGGTTCATGGCAGGCTCAGGTGTCACGTTGGCCGCCAGCGCCTGCACCCACTGCGCGCGACCGATTTCGACACCCACCCCGTCGGAACCGGTGCACACCATCGAGTTGTTCGACATGTTCTGCGCCTTGTACGGGGCGACGTGGACGCCGCGGCGGCTCAGTGCGCGGCACAACCCGGTGGTCACGACGCTCTTGCCGGCGTCACTCGTGGTTCCGGCGATCAGCAGTCCCGCCATCAGCACTTCCTCAACAGGAAGAGGTCCATCACCCACCCCGCCTGCGCCTTGGCGACCGCGCGGGCCGCCACGACGTCGGGGAACACATCACCGAGGCGGCCACTGACCAGCTGTTCGCCGACGGCACCCAGGTTGGCGCCCCACCAGACCGTCCAGTCGTCGAGCCCGCTGCGGTCCATGCGCTCGGGCGGCGGATTGAGCATCGTGACGATGTTGTCCTGGCCGGCGGCGACCGCCTCCTGCAGCCGGCGTCCCGTCGTGACATGGACCGGGCGGCCGACGTCGTGCAGCACGATGCGGTGGCGCGCAGCCAGCAACTGTGGCGCACTGATGCCGGGCAGCACGTCGTACTCCAGGTCGACACCGAGCGTCCGCACCGTCGTGCGTACCTTTTCGACGATCCGGATTGTCGAGTCGTACAGCGCGGGATCGCCCCACACCAGGAACGCCGCGGTCCCGCCCCGGGCGCGTAGGACAGCGGCGTACTCCGCGGCCCTGGCGTCATGCCAGTCGGCGACGGCGCCCCGATAGCCGGCGCCGGTCAGGCCCGGCGACCGGTCGCGTTCGGGGTCACGCACCGCCACGATGTCGACCGGGCCGTCCGGACCCGGATATGCGTCGACGATCGCGCGGCGCACCGCCAGCAGACCGTCACCGGAGCTCTTTTCGGCGGCCACCACGTAGTCACTTGTGCGCAGCGCCTCCGCGACCTCGGGGGTGACGTGCTGCGGCCCCATCCCCACACCGAGGATCCGAACCCGCACCGGGTGAACGCTGCGCGGATCAGTCGACGTCACGTCGCCACACGGTACTCGCCGGCCGATGTGACCGACCGGCTCAGCGGGCGGCTCAGCGGGCGGCGACGAAGAACGGCAGATCCGCCGTACCGATCTGAACCAGGGTCCCGTCGGCGGTGACCGCGGTGGCCGACAGACCACCCTCGCCGTTGCCCATCGACTTGTCGAGCGCCACGCGGTAGCGCAGGTTGATCGTTGCGCCCTTGGGCAACGGCTGGACGTCGGTGAACCCGACGAGGTAGTCCATGCCGGTGCCCAGTGCCGGATGGTCCAGCGGAATCCATGCACCGGAGGCAGCGTCGAACCGGTCGATGGTTCCCCGGGGCATCCTGGCTCCGCCCTCGGCGCAGCTGCAGTGTGCCAGTGCCAGCACCACTCCCACGCTCGGGTAATCCACCGGTGAGTCGTTGCACACGCTCAGGTCCACCTCGACGGGCGCGGCGCCGGGTTTCAACGCCTTGCTGGGGATCCCGGCGAGCGTTACCGAAACGGCGTCCTCGGCGGGCACCGAACCGTAAGGGTCGACGGCCGGCACGGGCGCGGTCGCGGCGTTGACCTCGCATCCCCCGGCCGGTGTCGGCGCCGGGGTCGAGACGGAAGTCGCGGTAGAACTGCTCGGCTCCGGTGGCGGGCTGACGACCACGGTCGTCACCGTCGCCGGGGCGTTCACGGTGGTGGTGACTGTCGTCGGCGCCGCACCGGGCGTGTTCGTCGAACACGCCGGTATGGCGATGAGCGCCGCGGCAGCCGCGACGCCGACGATCGCGTACCTGATGGCGCACCCCGCCGGTGCTGCCTCGCGCTGCTGGATCTTCACGTCCGCGGTCTCCTTATCGCCGTCGCGCCGCGGCCGTTCGACGACGCGGTCGGCACCAGACTGGCACGCGCCGGGGCGCTACCGATCCCAAATACGCGCCGGACCGACCCTGTCCTTTTCACGAAGAACATGTTGCGGCGGTGGTCGTTTCGATTCACCGTGGTTTCGGTTGCGAGTGGCCTGGGTACTGTCTCGCCGTCCGCGGGCAGCGTGGCCGGTAGTGCGGGTCAGTTCGAAACGAAACAGGCGGGTCGTGATGAAAGTAATCGATCGTTGGTTGGCTGCCATGGCGTTGGTGGTGTTCGGTGTCACGGGTTCAGTGCTCGTCGCCACCCCGGCCTACGCCGCGCCTTGCCCGGACGTCCAGGTCGTATTCGCTCGTGGCACATTCGAACCCCCGGGCGTCGGCGGCACCGGCCAGGCGTTCGCCGATGCGCTTCTGGCCAGGACCGGTGACCGGTCCGTCGACGTCTATGCGGTGAACTACCCTGCGTCGCTTGACTTCGCGACGGCCGCCGACGGCGTCATCGATGCCAGCAACAAGGTCCGAGACACCGCCGCCAACTGCCCCGATTCCAAGATTGTGATCGGCGGGTACTCCCAGGGCGCGGCCGTCGCCGCCTACATCACCGCCGATTCGGTCCCGGACGGCTTCGCGCTGCCGCCCGGCCTGACCGGGCCCATGCCTGCGTCGGTGTCCGATCATGTGGCCGCGGTCGCGTTGTTCGGCAAGCCGTCCAGCGGCTTCCTTCAGATGATCTACACGTGTGCCCCACCCATCACCGTCGGCTCGCGCTACGCGTCGAAAACGCTCGACCTGTGCATCCCGGAGGATCCGGTCTGCTCCCCGACCGGCGGCGACAACGGCGCCCACGGCGCGTACGCGCTCAACGGCATGACCGACCAGGCGGCTGACTTCGTGGTGGGCAAGCTGCCGCAGCGCGCCGGCGCCAGTGTCGACCAGGCGTCGGGGCGGCGGTAGGCGTCACCTCACCTCTGGCTTGCGCGCCACTTGTCGAGCATGCGGCGGTCCCGTTTGGTCGGGCGCCCCGCGCCCCGATCGCGGACCGCAAGCGCGATAGCGGCGGTGGGGGGTGGTGCCGGGCTGCGATCGAGGAAGCAGGTGGCGGCATCCGCGGCGCCCACCCGCTTCTGGATCACGCGGACCACCTGCACGATCCGCGTCCTGTCCCCCACCCGGGCGCGCACCTCGTCGCCGGGCGACACCATGGTGGACGGCTTGGCGGGGCGGTCGTTGACCCGCACGTGACCGCCGCGGCAGGCCTCGGCGGCATCGGGCCTGGTCTTGGTCAGCCGGACAGCCCACAGCCACTTGTCCACGCGGGTCGACTCCACACCGTCCATCATGACGCTCCGAAAACGGTGAGCGCTCATCCTGGTACGGAAATGGCGCCCGAAACCGTACGTAGCTGAGCGCTGACGGCACGGTGCGACCCACATGAGCAGCACTCACCACAGTAAAATCCCGGTCATGGCAGCCGATGTCGATGAGGCTTCCAGCAGGCACAAACCCCTGCTGGTGCTGGGCAAGATCACCGAGATCCTCGATGCGTTCTCCTTGTCCAGACCGTCGATGACCCTCGGGGAACTGCAGCAGGCCACGGGGCTCCCCACGTCGACGGTGCAGCGTCTGGTCACCAACATGGCGGCGCAGGGCTTCCTGGACCGGGCCGGTGACCAGGTGCGGGTCGGCACCCGGATGGCGTTCTGGGCCGCGTCGGCGATGAAGGATCTCGACATCCTCACGGTGCTCAAACCGGTGCTCACCGAGATGCGCGACACCACCGGGGAAACGGCGTGTTTCTTCCGGATCGAGCAGCACTACCGAGTCTGCGTGGCGATCGCCGAGACGCATCACGCGCTGCGCCGCGACATGTACGTCGGGAAACTCATTCCGCTGCATGCCGGTTCGGCGGGGCGGGTGTTGCTGGCGTGGCATCCGGCGCTCGCCGAGGAGATCATCACCGGCCCCCTGGAACCCATGACCGAAGGCACCGTGACCAGTGCCGACGAACTGCGCACGCTGATCGCCGCGGCCCGTGCCGACGGTTACGCCATCAGTGTCGGTGAACGCGAGGACTCGGCCGCAGGCCTGTCGGCCCCCGTCTTCGACGCCTCCGGTGAGTGCATCGGGGCGTTGATGATCAGCGGCCCGACGCTGCGGATGTCGCGGGAGCGTTGCGAGGCGTGGGTCGATCTGCTGGTGGGCTACGCCGAACGCGTGACCAGGACGATCGGCGGCCGGATCGTCGCGTGAGACAGCCGGTTTCGGCTCAGCGCGGCCATGCCTCGGGGTTGACCGGGTGCGGGGGAAGCTCGCCACGTGCCATGGCGATGGCGTTCTCTGCACACAGCCGCGCCATCTCGGCCCGAACCGAGACGGTGGCGCTACCGAGGTGCGGTAGCAGAACGGTGTTGGGCAGTTCGGCCAGACCCTCAGCCAATTCGGGCTCGGCCTCGTACACGTCGAGCCCGGCGCCGGCAATCTGACCCGACTGCAGGGCCCGCACCAGCGCCGCCTCATCCACCACCGGGCCGCGGGCCGTGTTGACCAGAATCGCCGACGGTTTCATCCGGGACAACACATCCGCGTCGACGAGGTGCCGGGTCTGGTCGGTCAGCGGTACGTGCAGCGACAGGACGTCGCTGGCCTCGACGAGCTCGGGCCAGGACAGATGGCGCGCGCGACCGGCGAACTCCCCGAGCTCGTCGTCGTCCACCGGGCGGTCACCGGGTGGGCGCGGGCAGAACGCCACCTCCATACCGCACGCCAGCGCGCGGCGTGCGGTGGCCCGCGCGATACGCCCGAAACCAGCCAGTCCCAGCGTCTTCCGGGTGATGTCATGACCGAGCATCAGCTCGGGCTCCCAGCCGGTGAACTTCCCCGCGCGGACATACTGATCGGCTTCGACGCACCGCCGGGCCACCCCGAGGATGAGCAGCATGGCGATATCCGCGGTGGCGTCGGTCAGCACGCCGGGGGTGTTCCCGATCATGATCCCGCGCCGGGTGGCACCGTCGATGTCGATGTTGTTGACGCCGACCGCGACGTTGCTGACACCGGTGATGAGGGCCTCGTCGAGCAGCGCACTGTCGAAGACGTCGCTCAATTGCGCCACCACGACGCGGTATTCACCGGATCGGCACGCCGCGACGAGTTCGGAGTGCGTGGGCGGCTGCGGCGGCAACACCACCTCACCGGCGGCGCGCAGCATGGCCATCCCCGGTTCCGGCAGCGCACTGGTGACCAGGAAGTCGGTCGGCGGCATCTAGCGGTGTCCTCCCTCGATCACCCAGGGGAACGCGGCGGCCTTGGAGCGCGCTCCCTGAGCGGTCTTCGAACGATTGGGCTCACCCAGTTCGGCGAGCATCTTGTCGGTGAGATCCACCATCGATTCCAGCACATCAGGTGTGAACCAGTCCGGCCGCGTCGCGAACAGCAGGTCTTCGGACGACGTGTTGCCGCTGGCACCCGGGGCGAAGGGGCAACCACCGAGCCCGCCCAGGGATCCGTCGACCATCGCCGCACCGGCCGTGATGGCGGCCAGGGTGTTGGCCACTCCCAGCCCCCAGGTGTCATGACCGTGGAACACCAACCGGCGCTGCGGTGTTCGAGACCGTGCCGCGTCGAACAGGGCGGTGACCTGAACGGGGACCGCCTGCCCCAGGGTGTCGCACAGCACCAGGTCGGCGGCCCCGTCGGTGCGCGGGTCATCGGCGATCGCGATCACGGTGTCGACGGGCACCTCACCCTCGAACGGGCAGGTGAAGGCGGTGGCGATGCACAACTGGATCGTGCCGCCGACCGACTCCGTGATGGCGACGGCATCGGGAAAGGCGGCGACGCTGGCCTCCGTCGAGCGCCCGATGTTGGCCTGGTTGTGCGCGTCCGAGGCTGACAGGCAGTACTGGAACTTACGTGCCCCCGCGGCCGCTGCTTTCTCGATGTGGCGTGGGGTGGCGACCCAGACCCAGCAGCGGGCGAGTTCGTCGGCCGTGAGTTCGCCGATCACCTCCAGGGTGTTGGCCATCGGCGGCACCAGGTCGCCGCGGGCCATCGACCCGATCTCCAGCTCTGGGACACCGAGGCCGAGGAGTTGGCGGGCGATCTGGACCTTACGCTCGGTCTCGAGCAGCTTGCCGGTCAGTTGCAGGCCGTCGCGCAGGGTGACGTCGCGCAGCGCTGCCGCAGGTGTGAAGCCGTATGTCATCGATGTCCTCCATCTGCGTCGAGCCCCAGCAGTTCGTGCAGCACCTCGTCGGTGTGCTCGCCCAGGTCGGGACCGACATTGCGGATCGGCAGTGATGCGTCGCCGATCACCGGCACGATACCCGGGAATCCCACCGTGGCGGGGTGGTCGCCACCGGTGTCAACGGCGAAGTCCTGGATCATGTTTCGGGCCGCATACTGTTCGTCGGTACAGATGTCGGCGGCGGTGTAGATCGGTCCGGACGGCACACCCGCGGCGTCGAGCAGCGCCAGCGCCTGGGCCCGGGTGTGCTGCATGGTCCATTCACCGATGGCCCCGTCCAGCTCGTCGCGGCGCAGCCAGCGCCCCGCATTGGTGGCCAGATCCGGGTCGGTCGCCAGGTCGGGCCTGCCGATCAGCTCCATGTAGCGGCCGAAGATGGCATCACCGTTGCCGGCGATGATGATGCTGGTGCCGTCGTTGCACGGGTAGGCGTTGGTGGGCGCGATACCCTCCATCCGCCCGCCGACGCGTTCACGCTTCACGCCGTATGCCAGGTAGTCCGGCACCAGTGACTCCATCACCGACAGGATCGATTCGTTGAGTGCGACGTCGATGACGCGCTGCGGCAGGGTGATCGGCGGCTGGTCACCGCCACGGGTGACTTCGCGCTGGAACAGAGCCATCACGGTGCCGAACGCGGCGTAGATGCCGGCGATCGAGTCGCCGATGGACACCCCGACCCGCACCGGGGCACGGTCTGGATCGCCGACCAGTTCCCGCATCCCGCCGATGGCCTCCGCGACCGCGGCGAAGCCCGGCCGGTCCGACAACGGACCGGTCTGACCGAACGCGGAGATGCGGGTGATCACCAGGTCGGGATTGGCCTCGTTGAGCTGCTCGGGTCCCAGTCCCCACCTCTCCAGCGTGCCGGGGCGAAAGTTCTCCAGCACCACGTCGCAGTGCCGCACCAGCTCCAACACGAGCTCACGGCCGCGTTCGGTCTTGAGGTCAAGCACGATCGACTTCTTGTTGCGGTTGATGGTGCGGTAGAGCATCGAGGTGGACCCTGCATACAGCCGCCAGTTGCGCAGCTCGTCCCCGGTGCCCGGGCGTTCCACCTTGATGACCTCGGCACCGAAGTCGGCCAGCATCCGCCCGGCGGTGGGAGCGGCGATGTAATTGCCCAGTTCCAGGACGCGTACGCCGTCAAGTGGTCGAATATCGTTGTGTGTCATCAGAATTCCCGTCGTAATTGCTCTAGAACAGTGCGCTCATCGGCAGGATGAGCAGGATCGCCACCACCGATGCGACGGACACTCCGACAGTGCAGGTCTTTAGTGTCCCGCGCGTGGTCTGTCCCATCAATGACTGCAGCAGCCAGAAAGTGTTGCTCGTGACGTGCACGGCGAACAGCGATCCGGCGCCGGCGGCCAGGGCCAGCATGACGGGGTCGAGCCCGAGCAACGGTGCCACCGGCGCGAGGATGCCCGCCGAGGTGATGGCCGAGATCGTCACCGAGCCCACCGCGATGTGCAGCACCGCGGCGACCACCCACACCATGAGCAGCGGTGCGGCCTTACTGGCGGTGAAGTATTCACCGAGGATGTCGCCCAGCCCGGTGGCGTTGATGGTGGCGGCCAACGAACCGCCCACGCCGGTGAGGATCAGGATCTGGCCGCTCTCCTTGAAGCCGGTGGCGATGGAGCGCTCGACGAGTTTGGCGCCGAAGGCGTAGCGGCCCACCAGGCTCGTACCGATCAGGCCGAAGAGGAGCGCGACCACAGGTTGGGAGATGAACGTGATCACGGGCATGTGGATACCTGCCACGTCGAGAACGGCGCCGGTGGCGATCAGCACCAGCGAGCCCAGCAGCGGTCCCAGCAGGATGATCAGCGGGGTCTCGGCACGCGCGGGCGCCGTCGGTGTCGTCTTGGTGGCTACGGTCTTGGTGGCTGCGGTCTTGGTGGCTACCGCGGCCGCACCCGCTGGTGCCGCTGTAGTGGCGGGCTCGTCGTCAGAGGTGATCGGGGAATCCTCGTCGGTATCCGCCTGCGTGTCGTCACCCAGGAATCCCTGCTCGTCGCGTTCCGGATCCCACCAGCCGTGGTTGAACAGGAAGGACATGATCGCCACCGTGATCGCGACCGTCGGGATGACCAGGGCGACGCCGAAGAGCAGCATCTTGCCCAGCGGTACGTGCAGCAGGCCGGCCAGCGCCAGCGCGCCGACGCCCGGGACCGTCAACACGATGCCGCATTCCAGGCCGATCGCCATCGCGGTGGCCATCCGGGCGGTGCCGTTCTTGCCGATGCGCTTGGCCAGGTCGCGGGCCAGTGGCGCCGAGATCACCAGCAGCACGTCGAGGAAGATCGACTGCAGGAAAGTCGCAATGGTCAACGACATGGCGTACGGCATGCGTTTCGGGCCGAACACCCTCAGCAGCGTGCCCACCAGGCGCTGAATGGCGCCCATCTGCTGCAGCATCGCCCCCATGAGCACGCCGAAGGCGATCAGCAGGCCGACCTCGGCCATGATGTCGCCGAACCCGCCGGTGACCGCTTCGATCGTCTTGTCGATGCCGAGTTTCGTGGACAGCCCGAGGTCTGTCTCTTATACACATCTGACGCTGCCGACGAAGAGGAGAGTGGGGG
>CAMFLL010000011.1 GCA_945957405.1 uncultured Mycolicibacterium sp.
GGCCTTGACACAGTGCCGTGCCAACCCTGGTCGATAACGTCGTGTCCAGTGAGGCCGATCCGCGCTTCACATCACCGAAAGTGGAGTTGACGCAATGAATTTCAAGCGCGTAGTGGGCGCATCGGCGCTGACCGCCGGAGTGGGACTCGCCGGGTTGTTCGGCGTCGGACTCGGCACAGCCGCCGCGCAGCCAGGCCAGCCCTGTGGCGGACCGGGACCCCAGACCTGCGGGCCGAACCAGCCGGGCAACCAGGGCCCCCGGGGCAACAACAATGGAGCGCCGGTTGACTGGCAGCACCGCGGGTTCGATCAAGGTCGCCAGGACCATCAGCCGTTCAACTGGAATGGGCAACAGGTCACGCCCATGCCGGCCGGGAACGGCGCCGGTTGGGGCTTCTGGTTCCTGAACCAGTGGATTCCGCTGTAAACCGCCATTCCCTGTGAATCTTGGTGCAAGGCGGGTCACCGGATGGTGGCCCGCCTATCCATGTCGGGGCCTCAGCGCGTCAGGTAGGCGACCGCGTCGCGCAATCGCTCGGCGGCCGATCGGACAGCCGTGACATCGGGGCCCGCCCTCAGCACCTCACGCGACACCGCCGGCAGCAACAGGCCAGAAGGGGCCCCTCCGAGGCCACCGAGCGCCTCCGGGCGTCCACCCTGGGCTCCGACGCCCGGAACCAGCACCGGACCGGCCAGGGCGCTCAGATCAGGCACGTCGGCCAGGGTCGCGCCCACCACCACGCCGACCAGGCCCGGCTCGCGTGCGTTGACCTCGGCCGCTGCGTCCACCATCGACTGGGCGACCGTCCGGTCGCCGGACGGGGACGGTCGCACCGCGCGCTGCACGCTCGCGCCCTCCGGGTTCGACGTGGCGGCCAGGACGAACACCCCGCGTCCGTTCTGGGCGGCCAGCTCCAGGAGCGGCTGCAACGAACCGAAGCCGAGATACGGCGACGCCGTGACGGCGTCCGACGCCAGTGGCGAATCACCGGCCCAGGCCGACGCGTAGGCCGCCATGGTGGTGCCGATATCGCCACGCTTGGCGTCGGCGAGCACCAGGACGCCCCGATCCCGCAACGCCCCGATGGTGCGTTCCAGCACGGCGTAACCGGCCGACCCGTACGTCTCGAAGAAGGCGACCTGCGGTTTGACGATCGCGAAGCCGTCGTAGGCGTCCACGCAGATGTCGCAGAACCGCGCCAGCCCGTCGGCGTCGGCAGTGAGCGACCACGCCGCCAGCAATTCGGGGTGCGGGTCGATTCCCAAGCACAGCGGACCACGCGTGGCGACCGCTCCGGCCAGCCTGGCCCCGAACCCGTCCGCCACGATCAGTGGCCGTCCAGCGCCGCGTGCAGTTCCTGCAGCGACCGCACACCGATGTCACCCCGGATACCCGCCTCTATCCCCTGCACCGCAGCCGAAGCCCCCTGCACCGTCGTGACACACGGGATGTTCATCTGCACTGCGGCAGCACGGATCTCGTAGCCGTCGATGCGGGGTCCCGAGTTGCCGTAGGGCGTGTTGATCACCATGTTGACCCCGCCGGCACGAATCGCGTCGACGGCGGACATCCGGGTGTCCCCCGCTTCCGGGGTCTCGAAATGCTTGCGCACCTCGTCACACGGAATACCGTTGCGGCGCAGCATCTCCGCGGTGCCCTCGGTGGCGATGACGCGGAAGCCGAGGTCGGCCAGCCGCTTGACCGGAAACACCAGGGACCGTTTGTCGCGGTTGGCCACCGAGACGAACACCGTGCCCTTGGCGGGCAGTGACCCGTATGCCGCCGTCTGACTCTTGGCGAACGCGGTGCCGAAATCGGAGTCGATGCCCATCACCTCTCCGGTGGACTTCATCTCCGGACCGAGCAGGGAGTCGACATTCGAGCCGTCGGCCCGGCGGAACCGGTGGAACGGCAGGACCGCCTCCTTGACGGCGATCGGCGCATGTGGCGCCGGGCTGGCACCGTCGCCCTCGGCGGCCAGCAGACCCTCGGCACGCAGTTCGGCGATGGTGGCGCCCAACATGACCCGTGCGCAGGCTTTGGCGAGTGGCACCGCGGTCGCTTTCGAGACGAACGGCACCGTGCGACTCGCCCGCGGATTGGCCTCCAGCACGTAGAGCACATCGTCCTTGAGCGCGTACTGCACGTTGAGCAGGCCGACGACGCCGATACCCCGGGCGATGGCCTCGGTGGCCTGCCGCACTGCGGCGATGTCGGTGCGGCCCAGGGTGACCGGCGGCAGCGCGCACGCGGAGTCGCCGGAATGGATACCGGCCTCCTCGATGTGCTCCATGACGCCGCCGATGTAGACGTCGGTGCCATCGCACAGTGCGTCGACGTCGATCTCGATGGCATCTTCGAGGAAACGGTCGACCAGCACCGGGTGTTCGGGCGAGAGTTCGGTGGCGCGGGTGATGTAGCCCTGCAGGGTCTCTTCGTCGTAGACGATCTCCATCCCGCGCCCGCCCAGCACATAGGACGGCCGCACCAGAACGGGATAGCCGATCTCGGCGGCGATCTTGCGGGCCTGGTCGAAGCTGGTCGCGGTGCCGAACCGAGGTGCGGGCAGGCCCGCATTGGTCAGCACCTCACCGAATGCACCACGGTCTTCGGCGAGGTCGATCGCCTTGGGGCTGGTCCCGACAATCGGCACGCCGGCCTTCTCCAGACGCTCGGCGAGCCCCAGCGGGGTCTGCCCGCCCAGTTGCACGATCACGCCGACAACGCCGGGACCGCCTGCCCCTGAGGCTGATTCGGCGCGGTACACCTCGAGGACGTCCTCGAACGTCAACGGTTCGAAGTACAGCCGGTCGGCGGTGTCGTAGTCGGTGGACACCGTCTCGGGGTTGCAGTTGACCATCACGGTTTCGAAGCCGGCCTGGCTCAACGTGGTCGCGGCGTGCACGCAGCTGTAGTCGAACTCGATGCCCTGGCCGATGCGGTTGGGTCCCGATCCCAGGATCAACACCTTGGGCAGTGCGGTCTGCGGCGCCACCTCGGTCTCGGCGGCGGGATCAAGTTCGTAACTGCTGTAGTGGTACGGCGTCTTGGCCTCGAACTCCGCGGCGCAGGTGTCGACGGTCTTGTACACCGGGTGGATACCGAGCCGCTCACGTAACGCCCTGACACCGGCCTCACCGGCGAGTTCGGGCCGCAGCGAGGCGATCTGGCGGTCCGACAGCCCGTTGTGCTTGGCGCGGCGCAGCAGTTCCTCGTCGAGTACCGGGGCGCCGAGCAACCCGGCGCGCAGGCCCACCAGGCCTGCGATCTGCTCGACGAACCACGGGTCGACACCGGAGGCCTTCGCGACTTCGTCGACGCCGGCGTGCAGGCGCAGCGCGTGCTCGATGTCGTAGAGGCGCCCGTCGGTGGGCGTCCTCAGTCGTTCCAGCAGTTCGTCGACGGTGACATCGGGATCGGATCCTGTCCAGAAGCCGGCCCGCCCGGTTTCCAGCGACCGCATGACCTTGCCGAGCGCTTCGATGAAGTTGCGGCCCAACGACATCGCCTCGCCGACCGACTTCATGGTGGTGGTCAGCGTCGCGTCGGCGCCGGGGAACTTCTCGAACGCGAAGCGCGGCGCCTTGACCACGACGTAGTCCAGCGTCGGCTCGAAACAGGCCGGGGTTTCCTTGGTGATGTCGTTGACGATCTCGTCGAGCGTGTAACCGATGGCCAGTTTGGCCGCGATCTTGGCGATGGGGAACCCGGTGGCCTTCGAGGCCAGGGCACTCGACCTCGACACCCGGGGATTCATCTCGATGACGATGAGCCGGCCGTCTTTCGGGTCGATCGCGAACTGGATGTTGCAGCCGCCGGTGTCAACGCCGACTTCGCGCAGAATGGCAATGCCCAGATCACGCATCTTCTGGTACTCACGGTCGGTCAGTGTCATGGCCGGGGCGACGGTCACCGAGTCGCCGGTGTGCACACCCATCGGGTCGAAGTTCTCGATCGAGCAGACGACCACCACGTTGTCGCGGCCGTCACGCATGAGCTCGAGTTCGAACTCCTTCCAGCCGTAGATCGATTCCTCGATCAGCACATTCGCGGACGGGGACGCCGCGAGTCCGTCGCCGGCCATCCGCTCGACGTCCTCGACGTTGGCCGCCATGCCCGAGCCCAGACCACCCATGGTGAAGCTCGGTCGCACCACCACCGGCAGGCCCAGTTCGGCGACGGTCTCGCGAACCTCTTCCATGGTGAAACACACGCGGCTGCGCGCCGATTCGCCACCGACCTTGGCCACGATGTCCTTGAACTTCTGCCGGTCCTCGCCCCGCTGGATCGCCTCGAAGTCGGCGCCGATGAGTTCGACGCCGTAGCGTTCCAGTGCACCGTTCTCGTGCAGCGCGACAGCGGTGTTCAGCGCGGTCTGCCCGCCGAGGGTGGCCAGCAGGGCGTCGATCTTGTTGCCGCGCTCGGCCTGCTGCGCGATGACGCGTTCGACGAACGCCGGGGTGATGGGCTCGACGTAGGTGTGGTCGGCGTACTCGGGGTCGGTCATGATGGTCGCCGGATTCGAGTTGACCAGGCTGACCTGCAGACCTTCGGAGCGCAGCACACGGCAGGCCTGGGTGCCCGAGTAGTCGAACTCGCAGGCCTGCCCGATCACGATGGGGCCGGAGCCGATCACCAGGACGTGGTTGAGGTCTTTACGACGTGGCATTAGCGCCCTCCCCGTTCAGCGCCAGCGCGCGGGTTTGTACAGGACAGCACGGCGTGTCGCGTACAGACACGCTCGCTCGCGGGAAGTTGGGTCACTTGTGCTCCCCCGCCATCAGGTCGATGAACTGGTCGAACAGGTAATTCGCGTCGTGCGGGCCCGCGGCGGCCTCCGGGTGGTACTGCACCGAGAACGCCCGGCCGTCGAGCAGCCTGATGCCCTCCACCACACCGTCGTTGGCGCAGGTGTGGCTGACCACTCCCCGCCCGAACGGGGTGTCGAACTCTTCGCCGGCTTCCCCTTCGAGGGCGAAACCGTGGTTCTGCGCGGTCACGGCCACCCGGCCGGTGGCATGGTCCATCACCGGGATGTTGATACCGCGGTGCCCGAACACCATCTTGTAGGTCGCCCGGCCCAGGGCCCGGCCCAGGATCTGATTGCCGAAACAGATACCGAACAGCGGGATCCCGGCCTCGAGAACCTGCTGGGTCACCGCCACCACGTGATCGGCGGTGGCCGGGTCCCCCGGCCCGTTGGACAGGAACACGCCGTCGGGATTGAGTTCGGTGATCTGGGCGAAGGTCGCCGACGACGGCAGCACATGGCTACGGATCCCGCGGGTGGCGAAGTTGCGTGGTGTGTTGGTCTTGATGCCCAGATCGAGGGCCGCGACCGTGAAGCGCTGCGGCCCTTCGGGTTCCACCACGTAGGTGCTGTCGGTGCTGACCTCGCCGGCCAGATCGGCGCCGAGCATCGCGGCCTGACCACGCACCCTGGCGACCAGATCGTCCACGCCGGCCAACGCCCCGCCCGAGAACACCCCGGCCTTCATCGACCCGCGGCTGCGTAGATGTCGGACGACGGCGCGGGTGTCGATGCCGGCGATCCCGACGATGTCCTGGCGGACCAGTTCGTCCTCGAGAGTTCCCGTCGCGCGCCAGTTCGACGCCCGCGGCGAGGGGTCACGGACGGCGTAGCCCGCGACCCAGATCTTGTCGCCGCGGCTCTCGCCGTCCTCATGGTTCCACCCGGTGTTGCCGATCTGCGGCGCGGTCGCGATGACGATCTGGCGGTGATAGCTCGGATCGGTCAGGGTTTCCTGGTAGCCGGACATCCCGGTGGAGAACACCGCCTCCCCCAGCGTCTGCCCCACCGCACCGAACTCCGTCCCGGTGAACACCCGCCCGTCCTCGAGGACGAGGACGGCCTTCTTCTCACTGCCGCTCATGCGACCTCCGCTCCATCGGGGCCCGGCGGCACCCACTTGTCGTACTCCCGACGGTCGTCGGCTCGGAATCCTGTGTCGATCTCGGTGCCTGACGGCAGTTTCCATCGGATCGCGAGGACACCTTCGTGCGTCATGGCCTTCCCCGCGATGCCCTTCTCGGTGCGGATCACGGTGATGAGCTCATCTGGGATCCAGATCGGCGTTGCGCCGCTGCGCTGCACCATGATTCCTTCCGGATAGCGGGTCAGCACCGCCTTGGTGCGGTAGCCCAGATCGCCGACGGCGATCCGGTCCTGCCAGCTCGGCGCGAACGTACTCCCCACATACAGACCCTTGAGCGGCGGAACGAGCGCAGGACCCACCGTGTCGGGCAGGGCGGGGAACTGCCCGACCACCGACAACTGGCGTTCCGCGCGGTGCCGCCAGCCCCGCATCATGAGATGGATCAGGAACCCGATCAGCACCGCCAGCACGGCGGCGAAGATCAGCGAGCCGATCAGGGTCGGGGTGTTCACAGCTGAGCTTTTCCGTCCCGCGCGGTCACGGTGCCGCGCAGCAGTGTCGCGGTCACGGAGGCGGGCAGCGTCATCGACTCGTACGGCGTGTTGGCCGAGCGGCTGGCCAGATCGGCACCCGCGACGGTCCAGCTGGCGTCGGGGTCGACGATGGTGAGGTTGGCGGGTTCACCCACCTCGATCGGGCGGCCGTGGTCGGGCAGTCCCGCGATGGCTGCCGGGTTCTCACTCATCACCCGGGCGACGTCGCGCCACGTCAGCAGCCCGGGCCGCACCATGGTCTCGACGACCACCGACAGCGCCGTCTGCAGTCCCAGCATGCCGGGGCGCGCCGACGAGAACTCGACACACTTCTCGTGGTCGGCGTGCGGCGCGTGATCGGTGGCCACACAGTCGATGACACCGTCGGCCAGCGCCCGGCGCAGCGCCTCGGCGTCGGAGGCCTCCCGCAGTGGCGGATTGACCCGGTTGACGCCGTCATAGGTGCTCAGTCGCTCGTCGTCGAGCAGCAGATGATGCGGCGTGACTTCCGCGGTGATCGAGATACCTTGCTGCTTGGCCCATTTGAGAATCTCGACGGTGCCCGAGGTCGAGGCGTGGCAGATGTGCACCCGCGCACCGGCGTCGCGGGCCAGCAGCGCATCACGGGCGACGATCGACTCCTCGGCGGCACGTGGCCAGCCGGCCAGTCCGAGCTTGGCGGCATTCGGGCCCTCATGTGCCACCGCGCCGACCGTCAGGCGCGGCTCTTCGGCATGCTGGGCGACCAGGACGCCCAGGCCCGTGGCGTACTCGAGCGCGCGGCGCATCACGAGCGGATCGTGCACGCACTTGCCGTCGTCGGAGAACATCCGGACCTGAGCGGCGCCCTTGGCCATCATCGCCATCTCGGTCAACTGGGTGCCCTGCAGTCCGACGGTGATCGCACCCACGGGGTGCACATCGACGAGGCCGACCTGCTGACCGCGGTGCCACACATGGTCGGTGACCACCGGCGAATCAGCCACCGGGCTGGTGTTGGCCATCGCGAAGACCGCGGTGTATCCGCCGAGAGCGGCTGCCGCCGAGCCGGTTTCGATAGTCTCGGTGTCCTCGCGGCCCGGCTCACGCAGGTGGGTGTGCAGGTCGACGAAACCGGGTAGCAACACCTGCCCGGTGGCGTCGATGACCTCGGCGCCGTCATCGACCGTCAGGCCGGCGCCGATCTCGGCGATCTGGCCGTCCGCCACCAGAACATCGACCTGGTCGCCTTCGCCGTAGAGCTGCACCCCGCGGATCAATATCGTCACACTGCCACCTCTTCTGCACCGACCAGCAGATGGAACAGCACCGCCATCCGCACGTGTACACCGTTGGAAACCTGTTGCAGCACCGCTGATTGCGATGAGTCCGCCACCGAAGACGCGATCTCCATCCCCCGCAGCATGGGGCCCGGATGCAGCACCACGGCGTGCCCGGGAAGCAAGGCCTGGCGACGCTCGGACAGGCCGTAGAGCACCGAGTACTCGCGCGTCGACGGGAAGAAGCCGCCGTTCATCCGTTCGGCCTGCACCCGCAGCATCAGTACTGCGTCGGCGGCGGGCAGTTCGGCGTCGAGGTCGTGCGACACCGTGACGGGCCACCCCGACACGCCCACCGGCAGTAGTGTCGGCGGCGCGACCAGCACCACCTCAGCGCCCAGGGTGGCGAGCAGCATGACGTTGGACCGGGCGACCCGGCTGTGCAGGATGTCGCCGACGATGACCACCCGCTTGCCCTCGATGTCGCCGAGGCGCTGCCGCAAGGTCAGGGCATCGAGCAACGCCTGTGTCGGGTGCTCGTGGGTGCCGTCGCCGGCATTGATGATGCTCGGGCTCGTGGTGTGGGGGTCGGTGGACCGAGTCCACTCGGCGAGCTGCTGCGCCGCGCCCGAGGCCGGATGGCGGATGATCAAGGCATCGGCACCGGCGGCCCGCAACGTCAACGCGGTGTCGCGCAGCGACTCACCCTTGGCAACCGATGAACTCGACGCACTCACATTGATCACATCACCGCTCATCCATTTGCCCGCGACCTCGAACGACACCCGCGTGCGGGTGGAGTTCTCGTAGAACATGGTGATGATGGTGCGCCCGCGTAGCGTGGGCAGCTTCTTGACCTCGCGGCCCAGCAGCGCCTGGCGGAACCGGTCGGCGTCGTCGAGGATCGCGATCGCGTCGTCACGGCTGAGGTCGGACGCTGTCAGCAGGTGTTTCACCGGGCGGGTCCTCCGTAGGGGGCGATCTGCACGCCGTCATGGCCGTCGTGTTCCAGTAGGCGCACTTTGACGTTCTCGCTGCGCGACGTGGGGACGTTCTTTCCGACGTAGTCGGCACGGATCGGCAGTTCGCGGTGACCGCGGTCGACCAGGACCGCCAGCTGGACTACGCGGGGTCGGCCGACATCGCGCAGTGCGTCGAGGGCGGAGCGCACCGAGCGTCCGGAGTACAGGACGTCGTCGACGAGGACGACCAGTGCCCCGTCGATCCCGCCTTCGGGGATGGTGGTCTCCTCAAGCGGCCGCGGCGGCTTGCTGTTGAGATCATCTCGGTACAGGGTGATGTCGAGCGCACCGTGGCCGACGGTGACGCCTGAGTACTCGGTGATGTTGCGCGCCAGCCGTGCCGCGAGATCGACGCCGCGGGTCGGGATGCCGAGAAGGATCACGCGCGGCGCATCGGCGCCGTCGAGGGCCGTCTTCTCGATGATCTGATGAGCAATCCGGGAAATGGTGCGGCTCACATCCGCCGCGGACATCAATTCCCGGTCGCTGTCTTCTGGACTACCTGTGGTGCCCATGGTCTAACTTGACCTCCTTCTCCGCCTCACGGGACGGATCGTTAAAGGATGTCGAACTGCCGGGGAGCATAACAGCCCGCCCCCCGATGTTCCGCACCCGGCGCAGTCGCGGGGCGCCGCCGGGCCGTCCGCCACGCCTACTCTGGATCACATGAGCGAGCAACCCCGCATGGATTTTGACGCCCTGTACCGCGGTGAGTCACCTGCACCCGGCATGCCCGCGATGAGCAGCCCGCCGTGGGACACCAAAGCGCCCAAGGAGAGCGTGGTCGGCTGGCACACGTCCGGCCTGGTGCACGGCGACGTCCTCGACATCGGGTGCGGGCTGGGTGACAACGCCATCTATCTCGCCCAGCAGGGTTTCGCGGTGACCGGCGTCGACATCTCGCCGACTGCGCTGATCACCGCGGAGCGACGGGCGGTCGACGCGCATGTGGACGTCCGGTTCGTGGTTGCCGACGCCGCGGAGTTGGCCGGCTATACCGACGCCTTCGACACCGTGATCGACAGTGGCTGTTTCCACTGCCTCGACGATGACGGCCGCCGCGCCTACGGCGTCGCGACCCACCGCGCCACCAGGCCCGGGGCCACCCTGCTGATGGGGGCGTTCTCCGACGCCAACGCCGCATCCGGCGATTGGCCCCGGCCCATGGTGTCCGAAGAACAGCTACGTCAGACGCTCGGCGATGCCGGCTGGAACATCACCTCGCTGGAGTCGATCACGGTGCCGGTCGACAACGAGTCCGACGAGGCTGTGCTCTGGATGGTGCAGGCACAGCGGAGTTAGGGCCTCAGGGCAACAGCGAGCAGCCCGGGCCGGATCCCGATGTGCAGACCACGTTGGGGGTGGTCCCATTGGTCTGCGCGAAGATGCCGCTGCCGTTGACCGTCGCGGAGCGATTACCGCCCGAAGCGATGGCTGCGTTTCCGTCTCCGGTGACCGAGACCGTGTTGTCGTCACCGGTGACCGCGCCGACGAACGCAAATTCCTCCTCAGGGAGCTCGACCACAACGTTGTCGTTGCCGTCGATCGTCACCCGATTGCGGTCACCGCCGCCGGCCCGGACCGTGTTGTTGCCGTTGCCCGTCACGTTGATGACGTTTTCGTCACCGGGCTGGATCCGAAGGTCGCTGTTGTCGTCACCGGTCACCTTGATGGTGTTGGCATTTCCATCGGTGGTGAAGGAATCGGAGTTGCCGTTGCCTTCGATGACGATGCTGTTGCCGTCGCCCGACTCCGCACGTAGGTTCTCGTTGTCGTCACCGTTGATGTTCACGGTGTTGCCGTTGCCTCGCCCCGCCAGCACGGAGCTGTTTCCGTCGCCCGACACCACGACGTTGTTCCCGTCACCGGAGCAGATCTCGGAGACCACGCCTCCGCAGCCTGCGGCGATACCGGTATTGCCCTGACCGGACACCCTGACCTTGTTACCGCTGCCGCCCGAGGCGCGGACCACGTTGTTGTTGGAGCCGGTGACCGACACGCGGTTTCCGTTGCCGTTCCCCGCGAACGCATGGCTGTTGTCGCCGATCACGGTCGCCACGTTGTCATCGCCCACGGCAGCGGTCGCGGAGCTGCCTTTGCCGATGACGACGGCACGGTTACGAACGCCACCGGTGGCCGTTGCGATGCTGTTGGCGCCGACTGCGACGGCGACCGATCCCTGGCTGGAAGATGCTGTCGCCGAACCGCTTCTGATGACGTTGTTACCCCCCACCGACACGCTGACGTTCGGCCGGAGGTTGTCGAGTGGCCCTTCGGCGTGCGCCGTGGCCGCGGTGGCGGTGGCGGCCCACCCGCCACCGACACCGAGCGCTACGGCGAGCGCACCCACGCGCCCGATCACGACGGTCCTGCTGCCCACGTCCCTGCGATGACGACCCATCATGTCCCTTTCAGAATGCGGCACCCGCGCCGCGGTGAGTTGACGAGCGGCGGCGGGCGATGTGCACGCTGAACCGAGGACAGGACGAAGACCGCCGGCATCGCCGGCACACCCCAGACATGACCCCCACAAGACGCCTCCCCCGGTGGCGCTCAGGAAACGTACAGTTTCCTAGGGCGCAGATTACGACGATGTGTGTCGCTGGAGCAAGACTCAATTTCGGCGCTGAGTAGGCTAATTCGAGTGAACCTCGACAACAACGCGGCGTCGATCCGGGACGCGTGTAACGGCGGTATGTTAGCCGGCGCTGTCACATTGGTATGGCAAGGCGGAAAGGTGTTGCAGGTCAACGAGATCGGCTTCCGTGACATCGACGCCAAGCAGCCGATGCAGCGTGACACCTTCTTCCGGATCGCGTCGATGACCAAGCCGATCACCGTCGTCGCTGCCATGACGTTGGTCGAAGAGGGCAAGCTGTCGCTACGCGACCCGATCACCCGCTGGCTGCCCGAATTCGCCGAGATGCGGGTGCTGACCGATCCCCGTGGCGAGCTCGACAAGACCGTGCCGGCGCAGCGGCCGATCACGATCGACGACCTGATGACGCACCGCGGCGGGCTGGCCTACGTCTTTTCGATTCTCGGGCCGCTGTCCCGCGCCTACGCCCGCCTGCCGATGCGCCAGGACCAGGACCGCTGGCTGAGCGAGCTCGCGAAACTGCCCCTGGTCCATCAGCCCGGCGAGCAAGTCACCTACAGTCACGCCACCGATGTGCTCGGCATTGTGTTGTCGCGCCTCGAGAACAAGCCACTGCACCAGGTGCTCAAGGACCGTGTCTTCGATCCGCTGGGCATGACCGACACCGGCTTCTTCCTGACCCCTGAGGCTCGGCGTCGCGCCGCGACGATGTACAAGCTGGGCGCCGACGGCGCGCTCCGACACGATGTGATGGGGCCGCCCGCGATCACCCCGCCGCCGTTCTGCCAGGGCGGCGCCGGCTTGTGGTCGACGGCCGATGACTATCTGACTTTCATCAGGATGCTGCTCGGGTACGGCACCGTGGACGGTGTGCGCGTGCTGTCGGAGCAGTCGGTGCGTCAGATGCGGACCAACCAGCTGACGGAGGAACAGAAGCGAATTCCGTTCCTGGGCGCGCCTTATTGGCAGGGTCGTGGATTCGGATTGAATCTGGCCGTGGTCACCGACCCGGAACAGTCCGCTCCCCTGTTCGGCCCGGGCGGCAAGGGCGCGTTCACCTGGCCCGGCGCCTACGGCACCTGGTGGCAGGCTGACCCTGAAGCGGATCTGATCCTGATCTACCTGATCCAGAATGCACCGGACACGTCAGCCGAAGCCGCCGCGGCCGTCGCGGGCAACACATCGCTGGTGGCGCTGCGGACAGCGCAGCCCCGCTTTGTGCGCCGGACGTATCAGGCGTTGGGGTTGTAGCTCACAGCGGTGATGACTCCAGGTCAGTTGGTCGCAGTGCGTACACGGCGTTGTTCGCGTAGTTCGTAAAGTAAAGGGTCCCATTGGGCCCGATTGCCAGGGCTGCGTAGTCGCCGCCAAGCTGGCTGGACGGAATCGACCCGATGACCGAGTTGGCCGCGGTGTCAATCACTGTTATCGACTTCCCGCCCGGATGGACCGCGTAGGCACGTGCGCCATCAGCGCCGACAACAAGATACAGCGCGTCTGTGGGAACGGTGATGGTCGCGATCTGCGTGTTGTAGGTGGCGCTATCCGGCTTCGTATCGATCACAGCGAACGTCGGTGACGTGTAGGAAGGCCAGATTTCCGTGGTCCGCGCATATGCACGTTCGCCGCTCGGACTGAACGTCAGACTGCCGACGGACAGTGGCGGCCAGCCAGGGCTCCTGTCTAGCGATGCCGTTCCGACCAGGGCCAACGTCCGCGCGTCTAGGACGTCTATCTGCGG
This sequence comes from uncultured Mycolicibacterium sp., assembly GCA_945957405.1. GTDB lineage: Bacteria > Actinomycetota > Actinomycetes > Mycobacteriales > Mycobacteriaceae > Mycobacterium. Next base: position 13,053 of record CAMFLL010000011.1, read on the forward strand.
GTAATAGGGATAGCCGCTCGCCGCATACAAGCGGGTCCCGTCCGGACTGACCTCGATGTTGGAGTAGAAGTCACCGTACTGCGAGGTGGAGGTTGCTGCGACGACCGTGTTCGTCGTTGTGTCGATCTTGGTCAGGGTGCCCGCATAGAACGAGTCGCCGATCCAGAGTTCGGAGACGTACACAGCGGAGTTGTCTGGGCTGATCTCCATGTCAGTCATGCCGGCTGAATTGGCCCAACACTCGTATTCACACTTGGGCATGGTTACGGTCGCGATTACGCTTCGTGTCGACGTGTCAACGACTTTCACCGAAGCGGCCACCGTGTACGAGTCGTACTGACCAACGTAGAGATATCTGCCGTCGGAAGACGCCAGCACCGAGCCGTACCCAACGTCCGGAATGGTGTCGACCACCTGATTGGTCGCCGTGTCGATGACCGATACGCTGCCGTTGCCACTATTGCTGACATACAACCGATTACCCGATATGACCTCGTCGATCGGATGCAAACCGACACCGATCGCGGTGACATCAGCCGGGACCTCAGCCGAGATGGGGACGGCCATGTTCACCATAACGGTAGCCCTGCCGTCGCTGATCGGAATGGAGACGGCGGCGTTATCTGGGCCTGGTGTTGCCGCCGCCTGCTGGCGAGCCATTGCGGTCGGGGTGTAGGTGAAGGTGTAGATGTATCCGCCAGCACTCGAGGGACTTCCGGCAGCGACAACTGTCCCAGTGGGTATGTCACCGGCATACGTTGACGACAGGACGTCGTAGTCGGGATCGCTGACCGTGAAAGAACCTGACACCGCACCCGTCGCAAGATTCGTCGTGGTGATGGTCGGTGCGGTAGTGACAACTGGCGCCGTGTTGCCCCGCGCGAAACCGACCACGCGTACTGTCTTATCGACTGAGTCAGTGATGAATATGCGACCATCAGGCGCGAAAGCAACAGCATGAGAACCACTTTCGGATTGTGCGTCAATCAAATGTGGTCCGCCGATGACGGTGTCTGTGTTGACGTCGATCACAGTAATCGTGTCATCATTTGAGCGGGCGACCGCCACAATCGACCCATCGGCGCTGACCGCGAGTGAGGACGGCGAACCACCGACGCTGACCGTCGAGATGCTGTTGTCAGCCGCGACGTTGATAACTGACACACTACCGCTGCCGTTGTTCGCCACGTAGACGCGCGAACCAACGACAGCCACGTCAGTCGGCGTTCTGCCGACATTGACCGTCGAAATGACCTTGTTGGTTGCGGTGTTGATCACCGAAACCTTGCCCACCCCGGTCAAACTGCGGTGTGTGACGTATGCCCTGCTGCCGTCGGCGTTCAGCGCCACGGCGGTCGGCGCAGTATTTGTCGCTCCGAGACCGATGGTGGTCACACTGTTGTTGGCGGTGTTTATCACCGATACGTTGTTGCTGCCGTTGTTGATTACGTATGCCCGGGTGCCGGCAGTGTTGACCGCGACGTCCTGCGGCGAAGTACCGACGGTCACGGTGGACACCACGGTGTTGGTGGCGGTGTTGATGACCGACACCGTCTTGGAGTTCCGATTGGTCACGTAGGCGCGAGATGTCGCCGGGCTCAACGCCACCGACGAAGGCTGGCTCCCGACGCCGATGGTGGCCACCGCCGCACCGGTCGTGGTGTTCAGCACCGACACCGTGGACCCACCCTGGTTGGTCACGTAGGCCAGGCCGGCACTGCTGACTGCGACAGCGGTGGGGTTGTTCGCACTCGAAACCGGCAGGGCCGCTTGGTTGGCCAGCACCGCAGGCAACACCGGCATCTTCACGGCACTCGCAGGCTGTCCAGCCAGTGTCACGCCGAACGAGTCGTAGTCCGCACCGGGGTTCAGATCGGCACCCAAGCGCGCGGCCTGAGTGGGGCGGTACGTGTAGCCGCCACCACTGACGGTCACTGTCCCACTTGCCGGCTGACTCGACACCACATGGCCGTTGAGTGAGCCACTGATCGCACCGGTCGTTTGGTCCGGCGCACTCACCGTCGGCGCCACGACAGCCGCAGCCGCGATCACCTGCTGTGTGTTCTGCTGTTTGGCAACGCGCGCGTTCGGATCGTCGGTGAGTGCCTTCTGCGTCTCGCGTCGCGCCGCAGCCAGCGCCAGTGATGCGAGCGGCGACTCGCCGCGCTTGCCGGGTTTGCGATCGGTCGATGCGTCAGGTTTGGTACGTGCGATGATGCGCGCCGCCGTCGTCTTCGCCGACCCCCCTCTGGCCGGCGAAGACGACAAGCGCCTCTCCTTCATCGTCGTCAGCTTCGATTTCACCTCGGGCTTCGAAGCCGACGACTCGGTCGATGATGAGGACGTGGCCGCCTTGTCGGCGCCGTCATCCGGCGTCGCCGATGCCACGCCCGAACTGTTCGCAATGGCAGTTCCGATGCCCAGCGCCACCGCCAGCGCCCCGACACGTCCAACGTATCGTGCAGATTCCATCGCCGAACCTCCCCCGACCGAGGCGCCGGCGGTGCCGCCGGCACGATGTCCTTTCGGACACATATGTCAGTCTCGACGCGGCCGGAGCCGATCTCCATACGCGGCGACCGAAGTATCGACCGAAGACTTTTCCTCAGAAAACTCAGTGACTCAGGGCAGCGGCGAGCTCATGTCGCGAGCGGATTCCGAGCTTGGCGTACCCGTTCGACAGGTGCAATTCGACGGTCCGCAGGGTCACGAAGAGCGACTGGGCGATCTCCTTGTTACTGACACCTTCGGCGGCCAGCTCTGCCACTCGGCGCTCACTGGCGGTCAAGGCATCGGCACCGCGCCCGGCCCGGCTCCGTGGCCGACCGCCCGCCGCACGCAACTCGGCCTCGGCCTGATCGGCCAACGGTCCGGCGCCGCACCGGTGCGCGATGTCCATACCGTCGCGCAGGACGGTCCGCGCGCTGACAGCCTGTCCGCCGTGCCGCATCGCGGTGCCCAGGTCGACGTAGGCCTGTGCACGCCACAACACCGCAGGCGATGTGGTCAGTGTCTCGGCCGCGCGATGCAACAGTTCCAACCCGGGCCGACCGCCCTCGGCGAGGCCGCGGATCCGCAGCGCGCCGCCCATTCGCCGGCGTGACTGCGACAGGCCCGCAGAAGCAGCCGCCTCCTCGGCGATCGCCCGGGCGGCATCATCGTCGCCCTGGCCGCGCAGGACGTCGAACAGGGCGACGTGGGCATCGTTCGCCCACGGGAACAGACCGCGGCACGACTCGATCCGGCGCAGGGCGTCTTCGAGATCGGCACGCGCCCTGGCGAAGTCGCCGAGAGCGGCCCGGCACCTGCCCCTGGCCAGCAGCGGCAACACGGCGAACAGCGTCGGAACCAGCTCGCCATCCATGCGCCGCACGGCCAACATCTGCTCACCCTCGGCGGCTCGGCCCTGATCTGCGAGCGCCTCGATGAGTGGTACCAGTCCAGGCGCCTTGGTGTAATCGGCAGCGGGCCCTTGAATGTCCACCGAGGCCCTGGCGTCGCCCTCGGCGGCCACCAGATCGCCCCGGCGGTGCCGGGTCAGACCCCGTAACCACAGCGCCCGCGCCAGCCACTGCGGGGAGCCCATCTGCTCGGCATGGCGGATCGCCCTGGACAGGATGTGTTCGGCCACTTCGTAGCGCTCCGCCTCAACCAGACAGATCGTGATGTTGGTGCGCCACAACGGATGTCCGCCCTGACTGACCAATGCCGGGTGGGCAGCCGCCTCCTCGGCCAGATCACCGGCGGTGGCGACCGGGCCGCCTTCGAGGGCTTTGCGGGCGACGAACGACTTGAGTAGGCATTCGGCGGCCGTCAACGCCGGGATGTCCCTGAACCGCTCCGCAGCATCCTCGAATCGCACCGGCAAGTCGGGATTGAGCAGCAGCGCACCGAGTCGAGCGGCTTCGAGTTGTAATGCCAGTTCGCGGTCGTGCGCGCCGACGTCGGCTGCGGCGTCCTCGTAACACGTGATCTGGGCACGTTGTGCGCGGGCATCCGGATGCGTCGTCCAGGCCAGCGCGATGAAGGCCCGGGCCCTGGTGATGGGATCCGTCGCGGTGTCCCCCGCCTCGCGGAGATGGCCGCGGGCCGCACGGTCGCCGATCTCGTGTTCGGCGGTCCCCAGTTCGTAGACCACACTCGGACGGATGTCCGCGGTGGGCGGTTCGTCAAGTGCGCGACGTAACAGTGCTGCGGCGATATCGGGCGCTCCGCCGTTCAGCGCGGATCCGGCCGCTTCCCGCAACATCGCCACCACCGCCGGGTCGGCACTGGCCGTGGTGGCCATCAGATGCAGGGCGATCACGCCGTGGTCGGCCCGCTCGGCGGCGAGCAGTCGTGCAGCGCGAGCGTGCAGATCGGCGCGTTCCTGGGCGGGGATGTCGTGATAGATGGCAGTCCGGACGACTGGGTGCGCGAACCGCAACGGCTCACCTGGGACGAGGACCGCGAGGTCGATCAGGCCGGCCGCCAGTGAGCGCACCACGCGAGGTTCGAAACCGACGAGCTTCGCGCACGTGGTCAGGCGGGCCTGTTCGCCCAGCACTGCGACCGACCGCGCCAGGGCCGGCGCCTGTGGGTGGAGTCGCCCGACGCGCAGGAGCACCGCGGCGGCGATACGTTCCGGTCCGAGTTCGTCGACAGTCGAAGGATCGATGTCGGAGACCGGCCGACCGTCGCGCCGGAACTCGCCGAGGAGTTCCGACAGCAGAAAGGGGTTACCACCGGTCGCATCGGTACACGCACGGGTCAATCGCGGACCCACGGTGGCGCCGAGGCTGCTCCGGATCAGGTTCGCCACGGCTTGTTCCCCGAGCGGACGCGGCCTGATGATGGGCGATTGCGCTTCCAGCAGAAGCGAATTCAGCACCGGATTCGGCCTTTCGTCCCCGGTCCGCACCGTCAGGGCCAGCACCACCGGTAGCCCGGCCAGCCGGTGCGCCAGGTGCAGCAGGAAACGCAGCGACGGCTCGTCGGCCCAGTGCACATCGTCGACCGACAACACCATGGGACCGCGCTCGGCGAGATTGGCCACCAGCCAGTACAGGCCGTGGAGGGTGGCGAACGCGATATCAGGGTTCTCCCCGACGGCGGACACGTCGGTGAACACGGGCCCGGCGAGGCCCGCGGCGCCCGCCAGCAGCCGGGCCCGTTCGGCGGGGTCCGACATCACCACCGCGGTCTCCAGCAGCTGTCGCACCACGCCGAACCCGAAGCCGCGCTCGAGTTCACCGCCGCGGGCTGACCGCACGGTGACCGCGGCGGCCGCGGCCCGGGCGTGCAGTTGGTCGAGCAAGACCGTCTTGCCGATCCCCAGAGGCCCTTCGATCAGCAGGACGTGGCCGCTGCCGGCAACTGCCTCGCGCACGACACCGTCCAGCACGGTCAGGTCGTCATCGCGGTCCAACAGCGGGAATGGCGGCACTTCAGACGCCGATTCCGTCCCGAAGCGCCAGTCGAGGGGTCATCGTCTTATGAGAGCACTTGTGACGGGGGAAGGTGCCGCGATGGAACGACGCAGCGTACGTATTCGCGGGCTGCTGGCCGGCCTGATGGTGTGCCTGCTGGTGGCAGGTACCGGGTGCGCCGGACGGCCCGCCCCACCGGACACCGGCGATCTCACCACCGTCCGGGTGGCGATGTTCCCGGCCGCCAACACGCTGCCGGTGCACACGGCAATCACCACCGGGATGTTCGAGCGCAACGGACTGCGCATCGAGCTCACCGAAACGACCGACCTGCCGGTGGCCATGGCGGCCCTGAGCAAGGGTGACTACGACATCGTGATGAGCGTGCCGACGCTGGTTCTCATCGGTGCCGAGAAGAAGCTCGACATCCAGGTCGTCGCGGGACTGCAGCGGCAGACACGCGAACGTCCCAATGCGGTGTGGATCAGCCGTGACCCCGGCATCACCACGCTCGGCCAGCTCGCCGGAAAGACGGTCGCGGTACCGTCGGTAACCGGCATCATCGCCGACGCCCTCGCGTATCTGCTCCCGCGCAACGGGGTGGACGCCAGACAGGTCAAGCTGGTTCCGACACCGTTTCCCACCATGGGTGATCAGCTGCAGGCCGGCCGCGTCGATGCCGCCGTGGCGACCAATCCGTTCTTCTCGGCGATTGCGGCGCGCGGGTTCGCGATCCACGACGACGTCATCGTCGAGGCGGTCGCGGACGCCACCGGTGGGTCGGTCGATTACGCCGTCACCTCCGTCTGGTGCGGTTCGACGACGTTCGCGCGGGACCATCCCGACACCATCACGGCATGGCGCGCAACGCTGATGGACGCGATCGACTACCTCAACGACGACGAGTCGCAGGCCCGCGCGCAGATGCAGTCGTGGCTCAAGATCCCTGCCCCGGTGCTCGATGCCGCCCAGCTACCAGACTGGACTGTCGAGATATCGCCCAAGGACCTCGCACCCTATGTCACGATCGCCAGGGCGGTGGGGTCGATCAGCACCGATCCCGATGTGAATGCCCTTGTCTGGCAGCGCCCATGAGCCTGCCGGCCTACCGTGTCGACGGCATCGATGTCCGACTGGCCAGCGCCGACGGCATGCGGACGGTCCTGCGCGATGTGAGTTTCTACGTCGGCACGGGTGAGATCGTGGCAGTCGTCGGTCGATCGGGAGTCGGCAAGACGACACTGATGCGGACGCTGGGTGGCCTGCTGGCCCCCTCCGGTGGATCGGTGTTTCTCTTCGGCGCCGCCGTCCACCACCCGCCGCCCGATGTCGTCACGGTGTTCCAGGACTACACCAATGCGCTGCTGCCCTGGCGCACGGTGGCCGGCAACACCGCGCTCGGCTTGGAAGGTCGGATCACCCGTGCAGAGCGCAGGCACCGGGTGTCGCACGCCCTGCGCATGGTCGGGCTCGGCGGCCACGAAAGCGAACGGCCGTGGCAGTTGTCGGGCGGGATGGCCCAACGGGTGCAGATCGCCCGGGCGCTGGCGCTGCAACCACGGGTGCTGTTGATGGACGAGCCATTCGGTGCACTCGACACGATCACCAAGTACGCGCTGCAGGATGTGCTGCTCGATGTGCATCGGCAGACCGACACGACGATTGTGTTCATCACCCATGACCTCGACGAGGCGATCTATGTCAGCGACCGGGTCCTGCTGATGGCGGGCGACCCCGGCACGGTGACCATGACGGTGACCATCGACATTCCCCGGCCACGGGATCAGGTGTCCACCAGAGAAGTCCCGTTCTATCTGCACGTCCGGCACCGGCTCGGAGAAGCACTGCGAGCCGCATATGCGTGACGGCCGCGACACCGGCCTGACCGGCCTGCTGACACCGGCGGCGGTGATCGTGTGCTGGCAGCTGTCGGTCACCTCGGGATGGCTTGACTACCAGTATCTTCCATCCCCTGCCGCCATCGGCGGGGCACTCTCCGAACTGGCGTCCAGCGGCGAACTCTTCGCGGACACCGCGCACACGTTCGCGGTCGTGGCCGTTGCCGCTGCCGTCACGCTCACGATCGGTGGTGCGCTCGGCCTGGCGATCGGCCTGAAATCGGGGCTACGACAACACATCCTGGGATCGGTCGATTTTCTCAGGAGTATCCCCGCGGTGGCGCTGGTGCCTGCCGCGGTACTGACCTTCGGACCGGGCGTCATGACAGAGTTGATGCTGGCCAGCTACGCCGCCCTGTGGCCCATGGTGCTGGCCACCGCGGGAGGTGTGGCGGCGGTGCACCCACGGCACTATGACGTCGCTGCGATGTTCGGGTTCGGCACGACGACCACGGCACGAAAGATCGTCGTTCCCGCCGCGCTGCCGGCGGGGTTGATCGGCGCCCGGCTGGCCGTGGTGATCGCGCTGCTGGTGGCGATCACCACCGAGATGATCATCTCCGCGGACGGTCTCGGCGGAGGACTCGTCGAGTCGTTGAATGCGCTTGCTCCAGAACGGATGTGGGCCTACGTCCTGGCCTGCGGCATGGTCGGGTTGACCCTCAACGTCGCGCTGCGCCGCATTCCCGGCGGGCAGGCACGGACCGGCCGGGTGTCCCGCGCGACGGCGCCGTCGACCGTCGCACAGCCCGTCACTTCGCTCCGTGGCCTGCTGCCGCTGGTGGTGCTGCTCGGCGGCTGGCAACTCCTCTCGGGCCCGGACTCTTTGACGTTCCCCCCACCCGGCCAGTGGCTGACGGCGCTGCGGCGCATGTCCGCCGACGGTTCGCTCCTTCCTGCGCTGGGGCAGACGGTGGGCACTTACGCGCTCGGACTCGCGGGCGCGGGCCTTCTCGGGGCGGGGGTAGGGGCGGCGCTGGGTGCGTCCCGCCGCATGGATCGTCTGCTGACACCGTCGATCGATTTCCTGGCATCCGTCCCGGGCGCCGCATCCGTCCCGCTGGCCGTCCTGGTGCTGGGGCCAGGACCGCTGAGCGGCGTGGCCGTCGTCGCCGGTGTGGCGTCGTGGCCGATTCTGCTGACCGTGGCGACCGCCATGCGGACGATACCTCAGGTTCGGCTGGATATGGCTCGCTCACTTGGGCTTTCGCGATGGCGGCGGTGGCGTACCGTGATCCTGCCGTCCCTGACTCCCGCCGTTCTGCTGGGCCTGCGGGTGGCGTCTGGGCTGGCGCTGATCGTGTCGCTGCTGTTCGATGTTTTCGGGTCGGGTACCGGCGTCGGGCGGCTGTTGGTCGAGAGCCAGCAGCATTTCGACGCGGCGGCGGCGTGGGGACTCCTGCTGCTGGCGGGTGCATTCGGCTACGCGGCGAGCGCGGCACTGGCCAGGTTGGGCCGCACTCAGATCATCGCGATGGGCGACACCTTGACGCCGATCTCCAGCGCGCCCGCCAGTTCCCGGCTGACGTCGTAGTCGAACACCACATGCCCACAGATCACGTCGACGTCGCGCTTGGCGCGTTGCATCGGATTGGCCAGGAATTGCGCACTGGCACCGGATGATTCGAGGACATCGGCGATGACGGACCGTGATTCATGCACGATGTGTGCCGCCGCCGCCCGCACCGTGGCCCGGTGTGCACGGGGCACCTTCTCCCCCGCCGCCACCGTCGCCTCGACACGAGCCACGGTCTGGTGCAGCAGTGCGCGCAAGGCCGCCAGCCGGACCCGCGCATCACCGAGTCGGATCTGGGCGGCCGGCTGATTCTTCTGGGTCACACCGGAATAGGCGAGCACGCGCTCGGTCAGCCGGGCCGCGAACAGGTCCACCACCGCTTCGGCCGCGCCAAGGGCCGGCATGCTGGCCACCAGGGCCAGCGCCGGCACCATCGGCCATCGGTAGGTCGGGGCGTCGTGCAGTGCGGCGCCCGGCGCTGTGCCGCCGTAGATGTCGGCGACCCTGATGAGCCGGTGGGCGGGCACGAAGGTGTCGGTGATGACCACATCGTTGGAGCCGGTGCCGCGCATGCCCGCGGTGTGCCACACGTCGTCGACACCGATATCGCTCGCGGGGAGCAGTGCCAGCGCCGGGTAGATCTGATCGTCGGCGCCGCACAACGCGCCGACCAGGGCCCAGTCCGCGTCCATCACTCCGGTGGCCCACGACCAGCGGCCGGTGAGGCGGATTCCGCCGTCGGCGGGGACGCCGCGTCCCGTCGGCGCCAGTGGGGCCGGGCAGAGCACGGGGCCGTCGGCGAAGACCTCGTCCTGCGCGCTCTGATCGAACAATGCCAGCATCCAGTTGTGCAGGATGTAGAAGCCCAGTGTCCAGGCGCTCGAGGCGCAGCCATGCGCCATCGTGCGGACCGGGTCCAGTATCTCGGGGAACGTGGCCTGTGCACCGCCGTAGCGTGCCGGCACCAGCAGGTTCGCCAAACCGGTGCCCCGGAAGTCGGCGATGGTCGCCGCCGGCAATCTGCGCAGGTCCTCGGCTTCGGCCGCGCGCGCCGCGAGTGTGGCGATGAAGTCGTCGGACACCGGCGTCATGCGACCGGACGGTACCATACCTTAAGGTATGGTGAGTCCTGACGGGGTGGCGCGCTACGTTGGCGACGTGTCCTCCACCACACCCCCGACGGTGTTCATCAGCGGTGCCGGTATCGCCGGACCCGCACTGGCCTTCTGGCTTTCGCGATACGGCTACCGGGTCGTGGTCGCCGAACTGGCACCCGGCATCCGCCCGGGCGGGCAGACCGTCGATCTGCGCGGCGCCGGCGCCGACGTCATCACCCGGATGGGGCTGATGGCCGAGATGGAGAGTCGGGCGCTGGCACAGCGTGGCATCGCCTGGGTACGCGCCGACGGGACCCGTCGCTCGGAGATGCCCGTCGAGGCGTTCGACGGCAACGGGCCCGTTTCGAAGCTGGAGATCCTGCGGGGCGATCTGGCCGACGTGCTGTACCAGGCCACGCGTGAACGCGTCGACTACCGGTTCGATACTCGCGTCGTCGAACTCGACATGCACGATGATGCGGTCGATGTCCGGTTGTCCGACGGCTCGACCGTGCGCGCCGACCTGGTGGTCGGCGCCGACGGACCCCATTCCGCGGTACGCCGGATGGCGTTCGGCGCCGAGGAACAGTTCGTGAAACCCCTCGGCGGGTATCACGCCTGGTTCACCGCCCGCGACACCGTCGGATTGGACGGCTGGTACCTGATGTACCAGGCGCCGCCAGGGCTCAACGCATCCATGCGTCCATCGCATGATCCCGCAATCGCCAAGGCGGGACTGGCTTTTCGCTCCGAACCACTCGACTATGACCGCCGCGACCGGGCCGCCCAGGAGCAACTCCTGGTCGACCGGATGGCCGGCGCGGGCTGGGAAGTCGACACCCTGCTGGCGGCGGCCGCCGAGGCCGACGACTTCTACTTCGACTCCTTCGCCCAGGTGCACATGGACAGCTGGTCCACCGGGCGGGTCACGCTGGTCGGCGATGCCGGGTACTGCGCGTCGCCGCTGTCAGGTATGGGTACCAGCCTGGCGCTGGTCGGCGCCTACGTACTGGCCGGAGAACTCGGGCCGGCGCCGCAGACGCTGGACAGCGGTCAGCTCGAGCGCTCGCTCGCGGCCTACGCCGCCACGATGCGCCCCTACGTCACCAAATGCCAGGACCTGCCGGCCGGTATCGACGGGTATGCGCCCCATTCGGCCATGGACATCGCGATCACGGCACAGGTGATGAAGTGGATGCAGCGCTGGCCGTTTCGGCCGTTCGCCGCCCGCAAGTACTTCACCACCGCCGATTCGATCGATCTGCCGGACTACCCGCCGGTCTGATGCTCGCGTACCGCATCGGCCGCGGCCCGGATCTGCGGCGTCACCAGCATCACCTGGCCGAGCACGCCGTTGACGAACCCCGGCGAGTCATCGGTCGAGAGCTCCTTGGCCAGCTCGACGGCCTCGTCGACCGCGACCGGCTCGGGCACGTCGTCGGCGTGCAGCAGTTCCCAGACCGCGACCCGCAGAATCGCGCGGTCGACCGCCGGCAGCCGCTCGAGCGTCCAGCCCTGCAGATGCGAGCTGATCAGGTCGTCGATGTGGGCCGCATGTTCGGTGACACCGAGAGCGACCGTGGCGCTGTAGGGGTTCAGCGGCTCGATATCGGGTTTCGACTCGGCCAGCGCCGCACGCGTTTCGGCCACCTCTGCCGCCGTCAGGCCGCGCGCCTCGGCCTCGAACAACAGATCCACGGCGCGTTTGCGTGCCTGGTGCCGCCCTTTCGGAGCGGGACGGTGGGACTTGCCGTCAGGCATTCACGCGACCCAGGTAGCTTCCGTCGCGGGTGTCGACCTTGAGCTTGTCCCCGGTGTTGATGAACAGCGGCACCTGGATCTCGGCTCCGGTCTCGACGGTGGCCGGTTTGGTGCCCGCGCTGGAGCGGTCGCCCTGCAGGCCGGGCTCGGTGTGGGACACGACGAGCTCGACCGACACCGGCAGCTCGAGGTACAGCGGCGCGCCGTCGTGGAAGGCGATCTGTACCGGCAGGCTCTCCAGGAGGAAGTTGGCGGCGTTACCGACCAGCGACTCCGGCAGCGGGTGCTGTTCGTAGTCCTCGGAGTCCATGAAGACGAAATCGCTGCCGTCGCGGTACAGGTAGGTGGCGTCGCGGCGGTCGACGGTGGCGGTCTCCACCTTCACCCCGGCGTTGTAGGTCTTGTCGACCACCTTGCCCGACAGCACGTTCTTGAGTTTGGTGCGCACGAAGGCCGGGCCTTTACCGGGCTTGACGTGCTGGAATTCAGTGATCTGCCACAGCTGGCCGTCCACGTTGAGGACGAGGCCGTTCTTGAAGTCGGCAGTCGATGCCACGGTCGGTACTCCTTTAGAGGATCTGCAGTTCCTTGGGGAACCGGGTAAGCAGTTCGGGGGTGGTGTATTTCTCGGTCCCCCTGCGGTCGTCTGCGACGCCGACGACGAGCGTGTCCTCGATCCGGACACCGCCGCGACCGGGCAAGTAGACACCGGGTTCTACGGTGACCGCGGAACCAGCAAGCAGTGTACCGGCGGCCGTGGCATTGATTCCCGGCGCTTCGTGTATCTGCAGGCCCACGCCGTGGCCGAGGCCGTGGCTGAACGTCTCGCCGTACCCGGCGTCGGTGATCACATCGCGCGATGCGGCGTCGACCTCGCACAACGGCACACCGGCCGACAGGGCGTGGCGGCCGGCGCGCTGTGCGGTGGCCACCAGGTCATAGATCTCCTGCTGCCAGTCGGCTGCCGCGCCGAGCACGAACGTGCGCGTCATGTCGGAGTGATACCCGCCGACCAGCGCCCCGAAGTCGATCTTCACGAAATCACCGGCGGTCAGCACCGCCTCGGTGGGCCGGTGGTGCGGAATGGCCGAATTCGCCCCGGTCGCCACGATCGTTTCGAAGGAGGCCGCGTCGGCGCCGTGATCGAGCATCAGCGACTCGAGGTCACGGCGGACCTGCTTCTCGGTGCGGCCCGCACGCAGCCCCCCACCTTCGATCAGGTCGGCCAGTGCGGCGTCGGCGGCCTCGCACGCCAGCCGCAGCAGCGCGATCTCGCCGGCGTCCTTGATCTCGCGCAGCGACTCCACCGCGCCCGAGGCCCGGACCAGTTCGAGACCGGCCTCATCGGCGAGCGCGCGGGCGAGCACCTCGTAGGCGTCGACGGTGAGCACGTGACCCTCGAACCCCAGCCGCCGGACACCGTCGCTGGCGGCGCGCCCGACCAGATGCCGCCCACAGGCCCGCTCGATGGCGACCTCGACGTCTGGCGCCTGCTGGGCGGCCTGTGTTCGGTACCGGCCGTCAGTCGCCAGCACAGCGGGCGCATCGGCGGCGAACACCAGCAGCGCCGCATTGGAGCCGGTGAATCCGGACAGATAGCGGACGTTGTTCAGGTCGCTGACCAGCATCGCGTCGAGTTCGGCCGTCCGCAGCCGCGCGCTCAACCTGTCACGTCGCTGGGAATGTGTCACGACCGCTGACGCTACTCGCTACTGTGAGACCCCATGAGCAAGTGGTTGCTGCGCGGGTTGGTGTTCGCGGGATTGATGATCGTGGTCCGGCTCGTGCAGGGCGCCCTGATCAATCAATTCGAGACTCGAGCCCTGCTCATCAGCGTGGTCCTGCTCGTGATCTTCGCGCTGTCCTGCCTGGTGTGGGGGCTGATCGACGGACGCTCGGACGCCCGGACCAATCCCGATCCCGACCGTCGCGACGACCTGGCGATGACGTGGTTGGTGGCCGGACTGATCGCCGGGCTGCTGTCCGGGATCGTCTGCTGGTTGATCTCGATCGCCTACAAGCAGCTGTATGTCGGTGGCCTGCTCAACGAGGTCACGACGTTTGCGGCCTTCACCGCGCTGCTGGTGTTCCTGCCCGCGATCCTGGCCGTCGCGGTCGGGCGCTGGCTGGTCGACCGGAACGCGCCCGCTGCCGACCGCCGCGGCCACACCTACGACGACGAACGCGCCGACACCGATGTATTCGCCGCGGTGCGTGACGACGAGCGCACCGCCGAGGTGCCGTCGGGGGCCACCGAAGCGCGGCCGTCGTCCGTGGCCGTCGCCGAGCGTGACGACGACACAACCGAGACCACGAAACCGGTCGACGAGCAGCGTAAGGACTGACCGAGCGCCGAGCTCAGGCCAGTTCGGAGTACGCGGCGGCCAGCAGTGACGGGTCGGGACCTTCCAGGCGACCCGGTTTGGCCAAACCGTCGAGCACCACGAAGCGCAGCACCCCAGCGCGGGTCTTCTTGTCGCCGGCCATGTAGTCGAGCAGTTGCGGTAACGCGTCGGCGTCGTAGGTGACGGGCAGCCCGAGTGAGGTGAGGATCGAGCGGTGCCGGTCGGCCGTCGCGTCATCGAGACGCCCGGCCAAGCGGCCGAGTTCGGCGGCGAACACCAGGCCCACCGAAACCGCCGCGCCGTGACGCCAGCGGTAGCGTTCCCGGCGTTCGATGGCATGGGCCAGCGTATGGCCGTAGTTCAGGATCTCGCGGAGCGACGACTCTTTCTCGTCGGCCGCCACCACCTCTGCCTTCACCGCGATGGCACGCCGGATCAGTTCCGGTAGAACGTCCCCCGACGGGTCGACGGCGGCCTCCGGATCGGCCTCGATCAGGTCGAGGATCACCGGGTCGGCGATGAAGCCCGCCTTCACGATCTCCGCCATACCGGCCACCAACTCGTTGCGCGGCAGGGTCTGCAGCGTCGCCAGATCGACCAGCACGGCCTTCGGCTGATGGAAGGAACCCACCAGGTTCTTACCGGCCTCGGTGTTGATCCCGGTCTTACCGCCGACGGCGGCGTCGACCATGGCCAACAACGTCGTCGGCACGTGCACGATCGACACGCCGCGCAGCCACGTGGCCGCGGCGAAACCCGCCACGTCGGTGGCCGCGCCACCACCGAGGCTCACGACGGCGTCCTTGCGGCCGATACCGATGCGGCCGAGGACCTCCCAGATGAAGCCGACGACCGGTAGGTCCTTACCCGCCTCGGCATCGGGGATTTCGACGCGGTGCGCATCGATACCCTTCTCGGACAAGAAGTTTCGGATGGACTCCGCGGTCTCTGCCAACGTCGGCTGATGCAGGATGGCGACTTTGTGCGTGCCGGCGAGCTGTTCACCGAGCTCGCCAAGCAGGCCGGTGCCGATCACCACCGGATAGGCGGGGTCGACGGCCACGTCGACAGTCACGGGAGAGCTGATCTCAGTCATGGCGAACCTCTGCGCGACGGGCCGCCAGCGCGGCCGGAGTGGCGGGAGTGGGTGGAGCCGGGGTGGCTGGGCCTGCGGCCGAGTCGCCTTTGTCGCCGCACTTGCTCTGCGGCAGCGGCGACAACCGCCACGGCGCCCGACGGCGCCGACGAATCGGCTTGTCGGACTTGCCCTGTTCGGGGTTCTCCAGCCGGGCGGCCAGATATCGGACCACCGCACCCGGGTTACGACGGTTGGTGTTGACCCGCATGGTGGCCACCCGCCGGTACAGCGGCACGCGCTCCCCCATCAGCGTGCGGTACTTCTCGGCGGGATCGGCGCCGGCCAGCAGCGGCCGGACGGCACCACTGGTGGTGCGGCGGATCCCTTCGGCGACACTGATTTCCAGATACACCACGGTGTGACCCGCCAGGGCGGTACGCACCCCGGGGCTGGTGATCGCGCCGCCACCGAGCGACACGATGCCGTCATGGTCGGCGAGCGCGGCCTTGACCACCTCTTCCTCGATGCGGCGGAATTCCTGCTCACCGTCGGTGGCGAAGATGTCGGCGACGGACCGCCCGGTGGTCTCGACGATCTGGGCGTCGGTGTCGAGCAGCGGCAGACCCATCGACTTCGCCAGCCGCCGACCGATCGTGGACTTGCCCGACCCCGGCATGCCGATCAGTACAGCTTTGGGTGCCATCGCGGTCTACCCGGACGCCGCGGCCGGTTCTGGCTGGCCGGCATTCCTGGTGGCCTGCAGGTACGCGTCGACATTCCGGCGCGTCTCGGCCAGCGAGTCGCCGCCGAACTTCTCGAGCACCGCACGGGCCAGGACCAGCGCGACCATGGTCTCCACCACGACCGCGGCGGCCGGGACCGCACACACATCCGAACGCTGGTGGATGGCGACCGCTTCATCTCCGGTGGCCATGTCGACGGTGGCCAGCGCGCGCGGCACCGTCGAGATCGGTTTCATGGCGGCACGCACTCGCAGTGGCTGACCGTTGGTCATACCGCCCTCGAGGCCGCCGGCCCGGTTCGTCGAGCGCACCACACCGTCGGAACCGGGGTACATCTCGTCGTGCGCCTGGCTGCCGCGCCGGCGCGCCGTCTCGAAACCGTCGCCGATCTCCACACCCTTGATGGCCTGGATACCCATCACCGCGGCGGCGAGCTGCCCGTCGAGCCTGTTGTCACCGCTGGTGAACGAACCCAGTCCGACCGGAAGGCCGTGCGCCACCACCTCGACGATGCCGCCCAGGGTGTCGCCGTCACGTTTGGCGGCCTCGATCTCGGCGATCATCGCGGCCTCGGCGTCGGCGTCGAACGCACGGACCTGGCTCTCGTCGATGGCGGCCAGATCCGCCGGGCCCGGCGCGGGACCGTCGTAGGGCTTCGATGCGCCGATCGAGATGACGTGCGAGACCACCTCGGCGCCGAGCACCTGACGCAGGAACAGCCGCGCGATGGTCCCGGCCGCCACCCGGGCGGCGGTCTCGCGGGCGCTGGCGCGTTCCAGCACCGGACGCGCATCGTCGAAGCCGTACTTGAGCATGCCGGCGTAATCGGCGTGGCCGGGGCGCGGACGTGTCAGCGGCGCGTTGCGGGCCACGTCGAGTTGCTCTGCTTCGACGGGATCGGCGGCCATCACGGTTTCCCACTTGGGCCATTCGGTGTTGCCGATCTCGATGGCGATGGGCCCGCCCAACGTGACGCCGTGCCGGACACCGGCCAGCATCGTGATCTGGTCCTGCTCGAACTTCATCCGCGCGCCGCGCCCGTAGCCGAGGCGGCGGCGGGCCAGCTGGGCTCCGATATCGGCAGACGTGACATGCACACCGGCGACCATGCCCTCGACCATGGCCACCAGTGCGCGACCATGGGATTCACCGGCAGTGGTCCAACGCAACACGCGTCCCATCTTCCCATGTGGCGGTTCCAGGACGTAATCCGTGCTGTCCCGCCTGGGAACGGCGCTGCACAGCTATCCGTCGCCGTCTTCGGTGATGGGGTCGGCCAGCAGCCAGCGCTCGGTGCGGCGAGGGTGGATGAAGCCGTAGTAGTAGGCGATTCCGATGACGATGGTGGCGGCGGCCACGATGAGCTGGCTCAGCGCCGAGACCGCGAGCTGGTAGGTGACGTAGCCCATCAGGGCGATGACGACGATCGGGGGCACCGGCCACCACGGCATCCGGTACCCCGTGCTCGTGCGGGCACCGGGGCGCCGCAGTCGCAGCGCCGCCACGGCCACCGCCAGGTAGATCGCGACGACGCTGGCGCCCGTCGCGGTGATCAACCAGTCCAGCGGGATGAAGCTGGCCGCGAGGACGGCGCAGGCGCCCACCACCAGGGTCGCCGCGACGGGGGTGTGCAGGCGCGGGTGCACGGTGGCGAGCACCCGGTCGATCGGTTCGGGCCACGACCGGTCGCGCGCCGAGGCGAACAGCTGGCGGGCCACCTGCAGGATGATCGCGATGACCGCGTTGATGATGGCGACCGCGATGCCCACGCTGACCACTGTGTTGAGCGCCGAACCACCGCGCTCGATCAGGAAGTAGTTCATCGGCGCCTCACTGCTGAGCAGATCGGACATCGACGGCGCGCCGATCACCACGGCGGCCAGCGGGATGATCTCGACGGCCACGGTCACGAACAGGCACACGATGATGACGCGCCCGATGGTCTTCGCGGCGTTCTTGGTCTCCTCGACGTAGTAGACCGCGGCGCCGTAACCGTTGTAGGCGAACAGGGCCACCGGGACCAGGGCGATGATGCCGCCGACACCGGCGTTGGTCATCGCGGTGCCGTCGAAGGTCTGGGCGTGCAGGAATTCCGCGGGCCCGCGTTCGGTGTGGGCGAAGCCGAGCAATGCCACCACGGCCACCGCGGCGATCTCCACCGCGAGGAAGATCCCGGTCACCCACGCGTTGGTGCGGATGTTGAGCAGCGCGACGCAGGTCGTCACGGCGATGACGGCGACTCCGATCCATTTGCCGCCCAACCCCTGCCAGGCGACGCCCAGGTACTCACCGGTGCCCAACGCGATGACGGCGATGATGAGCACCGCGCTCACAAGCGTCAGGACGAATGTCGCGAAACCGATTGGCTTACCCAAAAGCCTTGCTGCCCAGGTGTACTCACCGCCGGTAATCGGGTACGTCGCCGCCAGTTCGGCGTAGCAGAGCGCGACGAAGAAGGCCGCGACCGCACCGACCAGCATGGTCAGCACCGATGCGCCACCGACACCCATGAGAACCGTCGGCACGATGATGAACACGCTCGAGGCCGGGGTGACCGCCGAGAGGGTGATGAGGATGTTCTCCTTCATCGTCAGGGTGCGGTGCAGTTGTTGTTGGTAAGCGATCTTCCCGGCGGGGGTGGGCCCGGGGACGCCCGGTGCGAGTTCGGCGGAATGCGGCTCGGTCATGTCCAACCTTTCTTTGACTCACAAATCAAAGATACTTGCATACCGGCTTGTCAAGGCTATTATCCAAACTCAGGTATTTTTGATCGACGATTGGCTCAAGCACTCATGGCGCGACGTAAGGACCAGGATGCGGCCCGCGAGGCGATCATCGCCGCGACGCTGTTGGCGATCCGCGACCGGGGCATGGACGGGCTGCGCATCCGTGATGTCGCCGACATCGCGGGCGTGTCCACCGGCACCGTGCACTACTACTTCACCGACTTCGCCGGTCTGCTGACCGAGGTCTACCAGCGGGCCAGCGAGCGGTTCTTCCGCGATCGCATGCTGGTGGTGACCGAACTGGCCGACGCCCGGCTGAAGTTGTCGGCCATGATCGGCACCGGCATCCCCTGGTCATCCGACGATCCGCTGGTGACGGCGCTCTACCGGCTGGACTCCTACCTGGCGTTCCGCGACAGACAGTCCGCACTGGTCACCGCGCTGTACGACAAACAGGTGGCGCTGTACCTCGGGATCCTCGAAACAGGCCAGGCGCAGGGTCATTTCACGCTTCGGGGTAAACCACTGGACATCGCCCAGAATCTCGTCGCCCTCGAGGACGCCTACGGGCTGCACATCATCACCGACAACCGCGCGCTGCCCCCGCTGCGCGCGGCCGAACTGATCCACAGTTTCGCGGCCATCGCGACCGCGTGCCACGACATCCCCGCGTGCACTGAGCCGCCCGACCCGCCGGCCGGGTCCGTGCCGGCGTTGAACCAGAAATCGACCAGAAAGATCCGCCCGTGACATCCACACCACCCCGCGCCCGAGACCTCGGCATCGACCTGCGTGGGACGCCTGGTCCGCTCAACGCGATCACCGACGTCACCGGCGTCGAAGTCGGCTACGCCACCCTGATCCATGGCGACGGCGATCTCACCGTCGGGCAGGGGCCGGTGCGTACCGGCGTCACCGCGATCTTCCCCCGCGGTCGCGACCACGTCGGAAAGCCCTGCGCCGCAGGCAGGTTCAGCCTCAACGGCAACGGTGAGATGACCGGTTGCGCCTGGATCGACGAAGTCGGCGAGCTCGCACTACCCGTCACGATCTCCAACACCCACGCCATCGGCGCCTGCCACACCGGGGTGATCGAATGGGTCAACGCCCACCATCCGCTACTGGCCCGCCAGTGGCTGCTGCCGGTGTGCGCCGAGACGTGGGACGGCTACCTCAACGACATCAACGGCGGACACGTCACTGCGGAGGTGGTGCGCGACGCCCTCGACGCGGCACGCGGCGGCCCCGTCGACGAAGGATCGGTCGGTGGTGGCACCGGGATGAACTGCTACGGCTTCAAAGGAGGCAGCGGGACGTCGTCGCGCGTGGTGCCGTTCGGTGACACCGAGTTCACCATCGGTGCGTTCGTCCAGGCCAACTTCGGTTCCCGGGAGGAACTGACGATCCGGGGGATCCCCGTCGGCGAGACGATCACCGTCGAGAATCCGATGGAGGACACCGAGTGGATGGAGCGGGATCTGCGGGTCCCGGCGGGCGCCGGGTCGGTGATCGTGGTGCTGGCCACCGACGCTCCGCTGAGCGCCGGCCAATGCAAGGGGCTGGCCCGGCGGGTCCCACTCGGACTGGCGCGCACCGGCACCACCGGCAGCCTCTTCAGCGGTGATCTGTTCCTCGCCTTCTCCACCGCCGACGACGGCCCGTCGCGCACCGGCTTCCCCACCGGCCAACCGTCGAGCGACGAGATCGTCGCGACCAGGCAGCTGCCGTGGAACCGCATCGATCCCTTCTACGCGGCCGCCGTGTACGCCGTCGAAGAGGCTGTGCTCAACGCGCTGGTGGTCAACGCGACGATGACGGGGCGCGACTCCCACGTGTCGCCCGCCCTGCCGCACGACCAATTGCGGTCCCTGCTGCAGACCGGTTCCTGAGCCCGCGCTCACCCGAGCGCGCAGCCCAGCGCCAGCGCCGTGGCCAGGCACATCGCCGGACCATGCGGCACCACCCGACGCCGGGTCAGGAGCGCCAAGCACACGGTCAGCACGGGAGCTCCGACGGCAGCCAGTGCCCACGGGGCGACGCCGAACGCCCCCGTCAGCGCGCCGAGGCCGAGTGCCAGTTTGACGTCGCCCGCGCCCATCCCGTGCGGGGCGCACAGATGCACCACCAGATAGCCGCCCGCCAGCGCGACGGACCCGACGGCGGCGCCGAGCCCGCGGCCGGCGAGCAATCCGATCGCCATGATCGTGACGGCCCCACCGACCGTCAGCACGTTGGGCAGGCGGTGTGCGCGAACATCGCACACCGTCAGGAGGACGAGCCAGCCGGCGATCGCGACGGTGCCCAGCAGTGCCATGGCGCGCAGACTAGGCCAGGGCATCGGCCATCTGTGTGCGTGGCGCCGCAACACCTGTGAATTGTTCGACCTGGGCGAAGGCCTGGTGCAGCAGCATCTGCAGGCCACTGATCACGGTGCCGCCCGAACCGGAGACCGCCGCGGCCAACGGCGTCGGCCACGGATCGTAGATGGCGTCGAGCAGGACCGGCACGACCGCCACCTCGCCCGCGTGCTGCGCTGCGACATCGGCAGGCACCGTGCTGACCAGGATGTCGACCCGCTCGGCCGTGTCGGCCAGGGCACGCGAGTCCAACGGGTGATGCCGTGCCGCCATCCCGAGGCGCTCAGCCAGATCCACCAGGCGCTCGGCCATGTCGGGGCGCCGGGCGGCCACCGTCACGTCAGCCACCCCCACCTGTGCCAGTCCGGCGATCGCGGCCGGCGCGGTGCCACCCGCGCCGAGCACCAGCGCCGCCGCGCCACCCTGACCCGCCGCGTTCCAGCCGGTCGCCAATGCACCTGCCACACCGTCGATATCGGTGTTGTCGGCGCGCCAGCGGCCCTCCACGTGCACCAGCGTGTTGGCGGAGCCGACCAGTTCGGCGCGGGTGGTTCGGTCGTCGGCGAAGGCCAGCGCGGCGAACTTGCCGGGCATGGTCACCGACAGGCCGACCCATTCCGGCCCGAAACCTCCCACCAGCGCGGGCAGTTGGTCGGCCGTGCACTCGATACGGTCGTACGTCCAGTCGGTCAGGCCGAGGGCCCGGTAGGCGGCCAGGTGCAACTGCGGTGACCGCGAGTGCGCAATCGGGAACCCGAGAACCGCGGCACGGCGGGGCCCGATTGTGCGCTCAGCGGGCACTGTCGAGCACGCCGTTGCGCTTGGCCAGTTCGATGTTGGCCAGGTGCTGCGGGTAATCGCGGGTGAACAACGTCGTGCCCTGCATGTCGATGGTCACGAAATACAGCCAGTCACCCGGCTCGGGCCGCTCGGCCGCGGCCAGGGCCGGATCACCCGGCGAGCAGATCGGGGTCGCGGGCAGCCCCTCGGACGCGTAGGTGTTCCAGGGCGTGACCTTGCCCCGGTCCATGTCGGTGGTGGCGATCTCCTGGCGATCAAGGGCGTAGTTGACGGTCGAGTCGAATTCCAGCCGCTGTGGCACCGCCAGCCGGTTGTAGATGACGCGGGCCACCTTGGGGAAGTCGTCGGGCTTGGACTCCTTCTGCACCAGCGAGGCGACCACCAGGATGTCGTAGGGCGACATGTTCATGGTCTTCGCGGTGTCCAACAGCCCGCCGGAGGTGTAGTGGGCCTCGCTGGTGGTGATCAGCGACGCCAGGATGTCCTGCGCCGATGCCGACGGGTCGACATTCCAGGTGCCGGGCGCGATGAGCCCCTCGATCCGGCGGTGATCGGCGCCCATCGCCGCGACACGCGACGTCGCCCACTCGGGCACCTTCAGGTCCCCGGGGGACGACTTACCCGCGGCGGCCTCGAGGTCGGCGGCGGGTACGCATTTCTGCTCACCGTCGAGCTCGACACAGCTGGCCTTCGAGATCAAGGTGAAGATGCCGTCGGTGACCGCGTTGGTCTTGACGTCGGTGGTGTCGTCGAGTTGGCGGCCCTCCGGGATGGTGAGCTTGCCCACGCGGTTGGCCGCGTCCGCCAGTTTGGTGACGGCAGTGGCCGCGGGAATCTCGGTCCGAACCCGGTAGAACCCCGGCTGGATTGCGGCGATCGCCTGGTTCCCCGACGCCGCGTCCACGAAGCCCTTGGCGTTCTTGACCACGTTGGCCTCGGTCAGTGTCTGCCCGATCGCGGTCGTCGAATCCCCGTCGTGCACTTGGATGACGACGTCGTTGGCGCCGTCGCCGGCGTAGTCGTTCGAGTTCGACATCCCATGCCAGATCTTCGATCCCAAGAAGACGGCACCGATCACGACGGCGGCGAGCACCGCCAGAGTCACCACGGTGGACGTGCGCCTGCGCCGCCGATTCCGTTCGGCCCTCATCCGCGCCGCGCGCGACATCCGCCGTCTGGGTGGGCCGACCGCCACCGGTTGGGCCCGTTCGCTTTCGAGATCCTCAGCCATGCGCTCCCTCAGTTCGGCGCTGGTCGAGCCAGCTCTGCAAGATCGCCACCGCGGCAGCCTGGTCGACGACCGCGCGCTGCCCCTTGGCCCGGACACCCGCCTCCCGCAGGGACCGCTGCGCGGACACCGTGGTCAGTCGTTCGTCGGCCAACCGCACGGGTATCGGCGCGATGCGGGCCGCGACGGCGTCGGCCACGCCGATCGCGTCGAGCGCGGACGCACCGGTCCGGTCGGCGAGGGTACGGGGTAGGCCGATGATGACTTCGACGACCTCATACTCTGCCGCCAACGTACACAGCCGGTTGATGTGACCGGCTACACCCCGCCGGCTCTTTCCGCCCCCGCCCCCTTTGTGCGTGTCACGCCTGACGGTTTCCACCGGTGTGGCCAGGATTCCGTCGGGATCACTGACAGCCACCCCGATCCGCACTGTGCCGACGTCGACGCCGAGGCGACGACCCCGGCCGGGGTCATCAGCGCCGGGGCGGTCCGGCAGCCGGTGCTCCTTCGGGTTCACTCCACCTGACCCTGACTAGCCCTTGGCGATCTCGGCTCGAAGTGCTTGCAACGCAGTGTCGATGGCGGCCGGGTTCTTACCGGAGCCCTGCGCCAGGTCGGCCTTACCCCCGCCGCGACCGTCGACCGCCGCCGAGATGACCTTGACCAGGTCGCCCGCCCGCAGCCCGAGGTCCTGGGCACCGGCGGTGGCCGCAACCACGTAGGGGACCGTCCCGTTCTCGCCTTCGGCGATCAACGCGACCACAGCGGCGTCACTGCCGAACTTGCCCTTGATGTCGCCGACCAGCGTGCGCAGATCGCCTGCCGTCATCTCGCCGGACATCCGCTGCGCCACCAGTCGGACCTTACCGACCGCCTCAGCGCCGGCCGCCGCGTTCGCTGCTGCCGCACGGGCCGTGGCCAGTCGCGTCTTCTCCAGTTCCCGCTCGGCGACCTTGAGCCGCTCCACGAGATTGGCCACCCGTGCCGGGACTTCGTCCGACGGCACCTTCAACGATGACGCCAGGCCGGCCATCAACGCACGTTCCTTGGCCAGGTGCTTGAACGAGTCGAGTCCGACGTAGGCCTCGACACGGCGCACGCCCGAGCCGATCGACGACTCCCCGAGCAGGGTGACCGGACCGATCTGGGCCGAATTGTGGACGTGGGTGCCGCCGCACAGCTCGAGCGAGAACGGACCACCGATCTCGACCACGCGGACCTCATCGGGGTAGGCCTCGCCGAACAGGGCCATGGCCCCCATCGCCTTGGCCTTGTCGAGTTGGGTGTTGAACGTGTTGACCGCGAAGTCGGCCTCGACGGCTTCGTTGGCCACGATCTCGATCTCGTTGCGCTGTTCGTCGGACAGCGGACCCTGCCAATTGAAGTCGAACCGCAGGTAGCCGGGCCGGTTCAGGGAGCCGGCCTGAACGGCGTTGGGGCCCAATATCTGTCGCAACGCGGCGTGCACCATGTGCGTCCCCGAGTGCCCCTGCGTGGCGCCGTGCCGCCACTTGGGGTCGACGGAGGCTGTCACGGTGTCACCTTCGACGAACTCACCGGACTCGACGTTGACGCGGTGCACGAAGAGCGTCTTGGCGATCTTCTGCACATCAGTGACTTCGGCTCTGGCGGCCATGCCATGCACGCCGGTCCCACTGATACTGCCGATGTCGGCGATCTGCCCACCGGACTCGGCATAGAGCGGTGTGCGGTCGAGCACGATCTCGACGCGGTCGGCCTGCGCCTCCCCGCCGTGGCTGACCACCGGCACCCGTTTGCCGTCGACGAAGATGCCGAGGATCCTTGCCTCAGAGGTCAATTCGTCAAAACCGGTGAACTCGGTTGGTCCCGCGTCGACCAGTTCGCGGTAGGCACTCAGGTCGGCGTGGGCGTGTTTGCGGGCCGCCGCATCGGCTTTGGCGCGCCTGCGCTGCTCCGCCATCAACTCGCGGAAGCCCGACTCGTCCACCGAAAGCCCGGCCTCCGAGGCCATTTCGAGGGTCAGATCGATGGGGAACCCGTAGGTGTCGTGCAATGTGAACGCATCGGTGCCCGACAGGACCGAGTTCCCCGCCGACCGGGTGCTCTGCGCCGCCTCCTCGAACAACCGCGAACCGGCGGCCAGAGTCCGGTTGAACGCCGTCTCCTCGGCGACCGCGATGCGGTTGATGCGCTCGAAATCGGTGACGAGTTCGGGGTAGGATGGTCCCATCTCGTCACGCACCGTTGCCATCAGTTCACCCATGATGGGCCGCTCGACGCCCAGCAGCTTGGCCGCGCGGATGATCCTGCGGAGCAGGCGGCGCAGCACGTACCCACGCCCCTCATTGCCCGGCGTGACACCGTCTCCGATGATGATGGCCGCGGTGCGGCTGTGGTCGCCGATGATGCGGTAGCGGACGTCGTCGGTGTGGTTGCCCTGCCCGTACCCGCGCGGTGCGATGCCCGCGACCAGGTCGATGACGGGACGCACCAGATCGGTCTCGTAGACGTTGTCGACGTTCTGCAACAGGCACGCGATGCGCTCGACGCCCATGCCGGTGTCGATGTTCTTGCGCGGCAACGGTCCGAGGATCTCGAAGTCCTCCTTCGACGTGCCCTCGCCGCGCTCGTTCTGCATGAACACGAGATTCCAGATCTCGATGTACCGGTCCTCGTTGGCCTCGGGCCCGCCGTCGATGCCGTATTCGGGGCCGCGGTCGTAATAGATTTCCGAGCACGGTCCACACGGGCCGGGAATGCCCATCGACCAGTAGTTGTCGGCCATTCCGCGACGCTGGATACGCTCCAGCGGCAGTCCCGCCACCTCCTGCCACAGGCCGATCGCCTCGTCGTCGTCGAGATAGACCGTGGCCCACAACCGCTCGGGGTCGAACCCGTAGCCGCCTTCGCTGACCGGATTGGTCAGCAGGCTCCAGGCGAGTTCGATGGCGCCCTTCTTGAAGTAGTCGCCGAACGAGAAGTTGCCCGCCATCTGGAAGAAGGTGTTGTGCCGGGTGGTGATACCCACCTCGTCGATGTCGGGGGTGCGGATGCATTTCTGGACGCTGGTGGCCGTGTCGTAGGGCGGCGTGCGCTGGCCCAGGAAGAACGGCACGAACTGCACCATCCCGGCGTTGACGAACAGCAGGTTCGGATCGTCGAGGATCACCGAGGCGCTCGGCACTTCGGTGTGGCCCGCGTTCACGAAGTGATCGAGGAACCGCTTCCTGATCTCGTGTGTCTGCACGTCGTATGTTTCCCTGCTGGTAGCTGTAGGACGCCGGTCGAGGTGTTGACCGACCGATTCACATTACCGGTCCTGGTACCGATGGCTGCGAACGCCTTCGTCAGCCGTCCACGAAGCTCAGCCGCACCGACCTGCGCGGGTTGTCCCTGTTCAGGTCGACGAGCACGACGCTCTGCCAGGTGCCCAGCAGCGGCGTCCCGCCCTGGACCGGCACCGTGACCGAGGGAGCGACGATCGCGGGCATCACGTGGTCGGCTCCGTGGCCCGGTGAACCGTGGGAATGCCGGTAGCGGTCATCGCGCGGCAGCAGGCGTTCCAGAGTGTCGATGAGGTCGGAGTCCGAACCGGCGCCGGTCTCGATGATCGCGACGCCCGCGGTCGCGTGCGGGACGAAAACGTTGCACAGGCCGTCACGGTGGCCCGAGCAGAACCGCCGGACCTCGTCGGTCAGGTCGACGATGCGCCGGCGTGAGGTGTCGACGTCGAGCAGATCGCTGTTCATGGGATCCAGGGTATTCAGCGTATTCAGGACAGACCGTAGGGGCGCGGCGCCGACGGGCACGCGGTGAGCAGGACGTGTGCCGACCCGAACAGCCGGTTGTCCAGTTCCAGTTGGCCCGAATCGAGTTCGGGCAGGATCGCCCGGATCGGGTCGAGTTCGATGGGCATACCGGCCGCCGCCCGGTCGACGCGGGCCGACTCGGCCAGGGCATCGGCGAATTCGACGGCGTAGGCGCGCAGCGGTGCCAGTTCGATGTCGCCGGTGAGCCGCTGCAGCCGGCTTGCCGTCATGGCCTCGGCATCGGCGGCCAGCGCCGGATCGACGATGCCGGCCCGTCGGGGCGCAGCCTGATCCACATACGCGATGTAGGTGCGCATCATGTCGCCGACGACATTGCAGTCACCGCGTCGATCGATGAGCTGATAGGCGCCGCCGCCGATGCAGGTGGCCAAGACGATCGACAGCGTCAGCCGGCGCGTCGCGTCGCGCACCTTTGCCGTTCCCGCCTCGCCGACAGTCATCACTGTCCATGGTGCCCCTGTGTGTCGCGTGGTGCACGAAACGCTGAGGGTGACCGGGTAATTCACGCCGACGTTTATTTGCGCGAGGGCAGGGGTATTTCAGCGGCACGGCTCGTCACCTCACGAACTCACTGCGGGACAGGAGATATTGGACATGACAATCACCGGTGTTATCAGCGCGATCCTGATCGGCATCGTGATCGGCGTGCTTGGCCGTCTGGTGCTACCAGGCAAACAGCCCATCGGCATGCTGCTGACGGTGCTGGTCGGCATCGTCGCGGCGTTCCTCGGGACGGCACTGGCCCGTGCGATGGGGATTCCGACCGCCACCAGTGGCGTGGACTGGCTCGAACTGCTGGTCCAGGTGGTGGTGGCTGTTGCGGGCGTGGCCCTGACCGCTGCGTTGCTCGGTCGGCGCCGCCGCTCCGGCCTGCTTCGCCGCTGACGCCTGAGGCTGCAGGCGGCGCAAGCTGCCCACACTAGATCCCGGCTGACTCCCCCTCCACCTGGTCAGCCGGGATCTCCCATGCCAGACGTGGTGCCTTCACCGGCCTCGCGCCCGGCGGATGATCGCCCGCAGTTTCTCGACCCGGCCGGCGATCTCCCGCTCGGCACCGTGGGTGGTCGGCCGGTAGTAGTCCACACCTACCAGGTCGTCGGGCGGATACTGTTGGGCCACAACGCCATCCGGGTCGTCATGGGCATACTTGTAGCCCTGGGCGTTGCCCAGTGCCGCGGCGCCGGAATAGTGTCCGTCGCGCAGATGGGGCGGGACCAGCCCCGCGCGGCCGGCCTTGATGTCGGCCATGGCCGCCCCGAGAGCCGTCGTGACCGCATTGGATTTCGGCGCCGTGGCGAGATGCACCGTCGCGTGCGCCAGCGTCAGTTGGCCCTCCGGCATGCCGATCAGGGCGACGGTCTGTGCCGCGGCCACCGCCGTCGGCAATGCCGTCGGGTCCGCCATCCCGATGTCCTCACTGGCCAGGATCATCAGCCGCCTCGCGATGAACCGCGGATCCTCCCCCGCGGTCAGCATCCTGGCCAGGTAGTGCAGGGCCGCATCGACATCGGAACCCCGGACCGACTTGATGAAGGCACTGACGACGTCATAGTGCTGATCACCGTCGCGGTCATAACGCACCGCCGCCTTGTCGAGCGACTGCTCGATGATCTCGACCGTTACCGCGCCACCCTCTGCCGCGGCCGTTTCGGCGGCCACCTCCAGTGCCGTCAACGCCCGTCGCGCATCACCGGCCGACAGTTGCACCAGCAGTTCGACGGCGTCGTCGTCGGCGGCGACGGCGCCCCCCAGACCACGGTCGTCCTCGACGGCGCGGCGCACGACGGCGCGGATACCGTCGGCACTCAACGGTTGCAACTGCAGGATCAGCGACCGCGACAGCAACGGCGCCACCACCGAGAACGACGGGTTCTCCGTGGTTGCCGCGACCAGCAGCACAACGCGGTTCTCCACAGCAGCCAGCAGCGCGTCCTGCTGTGTCTTGGAGAACCGGTGCACCTCGTCGATGAACAGCACCGTCTGCTCACCGTGGGCGGCCGCGCGGCGGGCGATGTCGATCACGGCGCGCACTTCCTTGACCCCGGCCGACAACGCCGACAGCGCCTCGAACCGGCGGCCCGTGGCCTGACTGATCAGCGACGCCAGTGTGGTCTTACCGGTGCCCGGCGGGCCGTAGAGGATCACCGAGGCCGCGCCCGACCCGTCGACCAGGCGACGCAACGGCGATCCCTGCCGCAGCAGGTGCTCCTGGCCCACCACCTCGTCGAGCGACGACGGCCGCATCCGAACCGCGAGCGGCGCCGTGGGTCCCGCCGCGGGCAGTGCACCCGACGACGGTCCGGGCGCCGCATCGGCACCGGGGACATCGAACAAACCTTCGGCCACGGGTCCGTGCTTACCATGCCACCGTGTTGTTGAACCAGGCGACCGCGACCGGCATCGCCGACGGCAGCATCACGCTGGTGCTGCGGGCGTGGGATGCGGCGCGTGCCAAAGCAGGCGGGACGCAGCGCACGCCGGCGGGCACGGTCCGCATCGACACGGTCACCGAGCGCCCCGGGGACTACCGGGTGACGCGCAGGGAGGCTGTGGCGGCGGGTTTTCCTGACGCGGCGGCCGCGCAGGCAATCCTGGACCGGCGGCCCGCCCGGCACGTCTACGTCATCGCGGTGTCCTACCTCGGCGCCGACGAGCGCCCCGCGCTGGCCGCCGATGCCGACCTGGACCCGGCGACGGTCACGATGATCACCGCGCGGCTGACCCGCTGGGACGCAGCCAGTGCCGACGGCCCATGGACCCGGCACTACCTCGAATTGATAGCCGCCAACGAGGCTGTGCGGGCACCGGATCTGGCGGCCCGGTCAGGTATGGAGGTACCGCGATTCAAGCGCCGGGTCCGGCAACTCAAGGGCCTCGGTCTGACCATCAGCCTC
Organism: uncultured Mycolicibacterium sp.; assembly: GCA_945957405.1. Lineage (GTDB taxonomy): Bacteria > Actinomycetota > Actinomycetes > Mycobacteriales > Mycobacteriaceae > Mycobacterium. Next base: position 42,720 of record CAMFLL010000011.1, read on the forward strand.
GATGTCGGCTACCGCATCTCGCCGCGCGGCCGGGCGTTTCTGGCGCAGACCCGTGACTGACTCCGCCGCGAAGTGATAGACAGACAAACGACTTCTAATCGCTCCAGGGGGCTCACGATGACGTTGCTGCACCGGATTGCCGTGGTGTGCTTCGGTGCCGCGATGGTGACGCTGGCAACGGCGCCGGCAGCATCCGCGGACCTGGTTCCGCCGGCCGACGGTTACTACACCTACAACGAACCGGGTAAGCCCACGGGGCAGTGGGACCTCGCCGCGGTGTGCATGCAGGCCAACGGCACCCGTGCGCAGCAGGACTACACCGACACCACCATCCAGACGCAGGGCTGCATCGTCAATGTGAACCTGACGACAGCGAAGAACGCCACCCCGGACGAGAACCTGCTCAACACCTCAGGCCGCGCCCGGCTCACCAACGGCCTGTGGACCTTCACCCAACCGTTCCTGAGCGGCATGGTGTGCCCGGACGGTAGCAAGGCGCCGCTGATCGAGACATTCGCCTTCGATGGGGCCACCCTGGCCGGCACGCGCACCATCACCTGGAATGCGGTGTGCGGTATGCAGCCGGGGATGACGAAGACGAACTTCTCACTGAGCTTCAACGGCCCACTGCAACCGCCGGTGGTGGACCGCTTCCCCGACAACTGCAACTACCTGGCCGGCCGGCCCAGCATCTGTTCGTAGCCGGGTGATCGCGCGCCGCCCGTCGAACAGTGGCGCTCAGACCGCAGCGCCGGGCTGCGTCACGAAGTCGATCAGCTCCTCGACCCGCCCGATCAAGGCGGGTTCGAGGTCGTTCCAGTCGCGGATCTTCGAACGGATCCGCTGCCACGCCGCGGCGATATCGGCCTGCGTGTCGTGCGGCCAGCCCAGCGCGGCGCAGATGCCGTGCTTCCACGGCACCGAACGCGGCACCACTGGCCACTGGTGCAGGCCGATCCGGGCCGGTTTGACGGCCTGCCAGATGTCGACATAGGGATGGCCGACCACCAGCGTGTGTTCACCCCCGGCCGCACGGGCCACAGCGTCGGCGATCCGTGACTCCTTCGATCCCGCGACCAGATGGTCGACCAGGACACCGAGCCGCCGGCCCGGCTGCGGGTGGAACTCCTCGACGATGGCGGGCAGATCGTCGACTCCGCCGAGATACTCCACCACCACACCTTCGATCCGCAGGTCGTCCCCCCAGACCTGCTCGACCAGTTCAGCGTCATGCCTGCCCTCGACATAGATCCGGCTGCGCAACGCGGTGCGGGCCCGCGCGCCCCGCACAGCCACCGAGCCGGACGCGGTGCGAGTTGGAGCCGTCGGGGCGGTTTTACGCGGCGGGGTCAGGATGACGGGCGCACCGTCGATGAGATAGCCGGGGCCGACCGGGAATCCGCGGGTCCGGCCGTTCCGGTCCTCGAGATCCATCCGCCCGTACTCGACGCGGACCACCGCACCGACGAAACCAGACTCCGCGTCCTCGACCACCAGCCCGATCTCGACGGGCCGAGCGGTGGAGCGGACTTTGGTGCGCTGATGCGGGTTCCTGGCCAGAATGTCGTTACCGTAGCGGTCATCCACCCGAGCGATCCTACGGACGACCGGGACGAAAACCGCTGCGCGACACACGAGCTGATGGTGCCGCTCCTCACCTTCTCGTACCTCGAAGGCTTCGTCGCGACACGAGCTGATGGTGCCGCTCCTCACCTTCTCGTACCTCGAAGGCTTCGTCGCGACACGGCTAATTCGTGCCGCCTGCCGCCGCCAGCTTGACGGGGTCAGAGGTGACCTCGTCGATCACGACATGGATGAAGCGCATCTTGTCCAGCACCGCGACGGGCAGCACGAACGGATAGAGGTCATCGCGTCCCATCGACCGGTTGACCATGTTCAACGACCACGCCAACGGTAGCCACATCTCGATGAGACTGTCGAAACCGCTTGGGCCCAACGCCCTTCGGTCAAATGTTGCGCCCGCCGGAGCGAACCCGAATGCGGCCGAAGTGTCCATGGTGTCGCGGATGTGCAGGTAGTGGGCGAAGGTCTCGGCCCAGTCCTCGGCAGGATGCATGGTGGCGTACGACGACACGTAGTCGGCTTCCCACCCCGGTGGCGCACCCTGGCTGTAATGCCGGTCCAGCGCCGCCTGATAGTCGGCATCCGGGT
>CAMFLL010000012.1 GCA_945957405.1 uncultured Mycolicibacterium sp.
CCCTGGCACCGGACGCCGCCAAGGTCTTCGTCAACGCGCGACCCACCGAGACCGTCGACGGGCCCTACGAGAAGATCGCGCAGATGATGGAGGACACCGATCGGCAGTTCCCCGGGGCGGTCTGGAGTTTCTCGATCGGGTGGGGCTGCGACAAGCTGATCACCGCCGCCGACCTGGCACCGGTGCGCTCGGCATTGGCCAGGGCACACACCCGCGGCACCACGTCGTTCAACGCCAGCGGTGATCTCGCGGGGCTGGAATGCAAAGGGGGACAGGACTGGTCGGCTCCCCCCGGTGACGACGACATCGGCCTGGACGCCGTGGCCTCGCTGCCCGAGATGACCGATGTCGGTGGTACCACGTTGTCCACCGATGACAAGGGTGCCTGGCTTGCCGAGCAGTCCTGGTTCGACGTGCCCCTGTCACACGGCACCGGTGGCGGGGTGTCGAACCTGTTCGAGCGGCCGCTCTGGCAGACCGAAGTGGCCACCGACCGTGACCAGGGTCAACGCCTGACGCCGGACGTGGCGGCCGTCGCTGATTCGTTCACGGGGGCCAAGATCGTGTTCACCCAACAACTCCTCGTGGGTGGTGGCACGTCCATGGCTGCCCCGATCTGGGCGGGCATGGCTGCGGTGATGAACCAGTACATGCTGGAGAACGGCGGTCAGCGCCTCGGCGACCTCAACCCGCTTCTGTACCGCGTGGCGTCCAACGACCGGCTCGGGGCGTTTCGCGACGTGACGTTGGGCGGCAACGCCACCGAGTCCGCGGGGCCCGGCTATGACCTCGTGACCGGGTTGGGTACGCCCGACATCGACAACCTGGCGCGCAGCCTGCTCGTCGTTCAGGCGGCGGCGCGATGAGCACCGAAGACGGCCGCGCCGAGGACGCGTCTCCCGACGACGCCGCGCCCACCACCGAGTGCCGGGTCTGTCAGGTCGACGTCCCCGACGGTGAGTTCTGCGGGCTGTGCGGTGTGCATCTGCAGGAACGGCCCGGGGACGGCCCGGAGTGGTTGCGGTGGCGCAACTATGGGGCCAAGTCGGACGAGACGCTCTTCACCCCGTCAGTGGCCAGTTCGGTGTTCCCGCACCTGCCGCCCCGTTCGCTGACCGCGTTCCGGGTGGGTCTGGTGGCGGTGCCGGCGGCGCTGATCCTCTTCGCGGTGCTGCGGATGCCGGCCTGCCTGATCACGGCCGCGGCGCTCGGGCTGCCGTTGTTGTTCGTGTTGTACCTGAGAGAGGCCGACGCCGATGCCGACCTGCCCGTCGCGTCACTGATCCTGACGGCCGTGGTCGGCATCGCGATCGGCGTCGGCTGGGTGCTGATGACGGGCCACGTAGCGGCCCGCACGTACAACGTTCCCCTCGGCGGCGGTATCGCCCTGTCTCGGGCGGCCCGCGAAGGTATCGGCATCCCGGTCGGCGGTGCCATCCTGATGATCGTCCCCGCAGTCGTGATCAGGGTGATGCGGCCGGCCAGCCGGGAAGCCTTGGACGGGTTCATGATCGGGGCGCTCGGCGCGTTGGCGTTCACTGCGGCCGCGACTCTGACCAGGCTTGCGCCGCAGCTGACCACCGGTCTGGTGAACCGCAACCGACCGATGTCGGGGCTGTTGGTGGAAGCCGGCATCCGCGGCGTTGCCGTGCCGTTGACGGCGTTGTGTGTGGGCGGGTTGATCGGGGCGGCGCTGTGGTTCACCAGACCGCCCACCAAACAGCATCAGCATCCCGGTGTGGTCCGGTTCATGTTGGCCTTGTTCGGTGTCGGCGTCCTCGTGGTCTATGCCGCGCTGGGCATGGTCGACGTGCAGACCATGCCGCAGTGGATTCAGCTGGCGTGTCACCTGCTGATCGCCGCCGTTGCGGTCATGTTGCTGCGGGTCGGCATACATCTGTCGCTCATGCACGAAGCGCATGACGAGGTGATGTCCGATCAACCGGTGCTGTGCCACAACTGCGGGCAGGTCGTTCCCGACATGCCGTTCTGTCCGGCCTGCGGGGTGGCCATGAACGCCGCGTCGCGGTCGTCGCGCCAGTCTCGCCGAGACAGCCGTCCGGTCCGTAGCGAAGGTGGGGGCAGCGCGTCGTGAGTGTCGTGACTGAGGAACGGCCGGGATACGCGCTACCGCCTGGCACCTACACCGTCCCCGAACCGCCGCCGCCGACGTCCCTGGCGCGGTTGATGGCCAAATGGTTGGCGGCGATCGTGGTGGTGGCCGGGTTGATGGTCGGCTTGTCGATGATCTTGACCAAACCATCGGCGCGTTACGCCTGCCCGCCCAACTGCGGGCGGCCGCCGACGGGCGCGCCGGTCGAGACCAATCCGCGGTTCACCCCCACCGACGGTGCGTTCACGGTGTCCTACCCGGCATCCGGGGCGGCCTACACGGTGACCGAGCAGGACAACGGCATCACCGCTGATTTCATCGCCGGTGACCGTGGCACGCTGCGCCTGTTCAGCGAGCCCGCCGACGGTCGCACCCCGGAACAGATCGCGGGCAGCCTGATCAAGAAGACGTTCCCGGACACCAAGACGGCCTACAAGATTCCCAATGCCATGGTCGGCTACCAGCCGGGATACGGCGAGGTTGCCGACTGCTGGCCGCAGGGTGCCAGCACGTCCTACACCCGCATGCGGGTACTGGTGATGGTCGCGGTCAAGAACGATCTGGCACTGGTGGCCGCGGCGGTGGGCCCGTACCACGAGTTCGGCCCGGACTTCGGGCCCGGCCCGCCATCGGGGGCCAACCTCGAGATCGCCGAGGACATGGGTAAGTACGTCAACAGCTTCAGCTGGCGCGGCGACCCGCCCCGCTAGGGTTTAGTGCCCGTTGCTGCGGGGCCGGGTGTCGACGTTCGGCACGTTGACATTCCCGGGGTTGTTGACCCACTGAGCCAGGCATCCCGGGATACCGCGGCAGGCGATGATGGCGCCGGCGCTGGGTGCCGCTCCGATGGCCTTGGGCGGCTCGACGACGAGATCGCAGTTCTGGGTGAACGGCGCGCCGATCGCGTTGAGCCCGAGCGGTACGCCCTGACCCTGGCAGCCGGCCAAGGTGCTCGGCGTGGAGATGTCTGTCGATGTGTTCGTGGCGGCTATCGAGACGGGAACAATCGCCGCGGAAACAGCAAAACCCGCGGCTATCAGCAGCCTTTGCGCCGCACGTCGCGCGCTGGTCATACCTACACAGTACCTTGCGGTTCGCTGTGGTCCCGCGAATTTTCACCGGCGCGATGCACAGTTGGGCCCCGATCCACAGGTGTCGGTCGCCCGGGGCCGCGACGCCGCGTCCGGTCGGTGTGCGGTTCTAGCGTCGGCCCATGACCTCCGAATCACCCGTCGAACGTCTGCACCGCCGCTTCGGTGGAGATGCCGACCGCGCCGACGGTGAGCCCGACGATCCTGACGTCGCCGACGATCCCAAGGCACTGCTGCCGCGGTGGTTGCCAGATCCGACACCGGGCGACGGGCGGGCGCGCGAATGGTTGACCGCCCTGCGGGCCGATCCGGGACGGGCCGGGGCGGTCGCGTTGGCGGTGGTCGCCGGAATCGCCGTGCTCGTCACCGTCTTCACTGTGATCCGGGACGACGCGCAACCCGTCGTGTCGGCGAAACTGCCGCCGGTGCAGATGGCCGCCGACGCGACGCCGTCCGGTAGCGCCAGGCCATCGGCGGGCCAGGCCGCCGATCAGCCGGTGGTCGTCAGCGTGGTCGGACTCGTCACGAAACCCGGGCTGGTCACCTTGAGCCCCGGCGCGCGGGTGGCCGATGCCCTCAACGCGGCCGGCGGCGCACTCGACGGGGCGGACACCATCGGCCTGAACATGGCGCGCCATCTGACCGACGGCGAGCAGGTGGTGGTCGGTGTCGAACCGGTCGAGGGTCGCCCGCCGGTACTCGGCAGCTCGGTGGGTGGCAGCCCGGCGGGTGGCGGGCCTGAGCCCGCGCAGAAACCCACGGCGGCAAGCACTTCGGCCCCTGCTGGTCCGGTCGACCTCAACTCGGCAACCGTCGAGCAGCTGGACACGCTGCCGGGGGTCGGGCCGGTGACGGCGGCCGCGATCGTGACGTGGCGCGATCAGCATGGCGCGTTCGGCAGCGTCGATCAGCTCGGCGAGGTCGACGGGATCGGCCCGGCGCGCCTGGAGAAGCTGCGCGATCTGGTTCGCGTCTGACACCGTGACCGATGAAGAATCAGGTGACACAGCCCAATTCGACCTCAGGTTGGTACCCGCGGCAGTGGTCGGCTGGGCGGTCACCGCCGCAGGAATCCTATGGCCCGTCGGCTATCCCATCGCCGCGGCTGGAGCACTGCTGGCGCTCGGCGCGCTCTTCGGCGGGTGGCGTACGGCGCGGATGGCGGTACTGGTGGTGGCTCTCATCGGAGCGGGGTTCGGACTGTCGGTTGCGTTGCGGTCCAACGCTGTTCGTGACAATCCGGTCGCGCAGCGATATGGCGCCTCGGTCGAGGTGACGGTGCTCCTCGCCGAGACGCCACGATCCGTCGGCGGCGGTCGGCTGTTCTTCCCGGCCGAGCTGCGGGCGCTCGGCGCCGAGCCGGTGTCGGGCCGGGTGGTGGTGTTCGCGTCGGATCCGGCCTTCGGGCAACTGTCGGCCGGTGAACCGGTGCGCTTCTCGGCGGCGGTCAGCAGACCGATGCGGCGTGACCTCAGTGTCGCGGTGCTTCAGGCATCCGGCCGACCCGCCATGGGTGAGGCGTCGGCGGTGCAGCGCGGCGCCGCGGCGGTGCGCGAGCGGTTCGGCGCGCAGGCGCGGGCCGTGTTGCCTGGTGCGCAGGCCGCCATGCTGCCGGCCCTCGTACTGGGTGATATCTCGACGGTCACGCCGACGGCGGCAGCGGAATTCCGGGCCGCGGGGCTGACGCATCTGACCGCCGTGTCGGGCGCCAATGTCACCATCGTCTGCGGCGCGGTGCTGTTCCTGGGACGGCTGATCGGCCCGCGGGCCGCGGTGGGTCTGGCCGCGGTGACGCTTCTCGCCTTCGTCATCGTGGTGCAGCCGACGGCCAGCGTGCTTCGGGCCGCCGTGATGGGGGCGATCACCCTGCTGGCGATCCTGACGTCGCGGCGCCGCCAGGCGATACCCGCGCTGGCCGCGACGGTCCTGGTGTTGATGACGTGCGCGCCGCGCCTGGCCGTCGACATCGGGTTCGCGCTGTCGGTGACGGCCACCGCGGCGCTGGTGGTGCTGGCACCGGCCTGGTCGCGGCGGCTGACGCGACGCGGCTGGCCGAAGCCGCTCGCCGACGCGCTGTGTGTCGCGCTGGCCGCCCAATTGGTCACCGCACCCCTTGTCGCGGGAATCTCGGGCACCGTCAGCCTGATCGCGGTGGCGGCGAACCTGGCGGTGGCCGTCGTGATCGCCCCGATCACGGTGCTCGGGACGGCCGCGGCGGCCCTCGGCCCGCTGTGGCCGGCGGCCGCCCGGCTGCTCATCCGGTTCACCGGGCCCGAACTGTGGTGGCTGCTCGGCGTCGCGCGCTGGGCGGCCGGGGTGCCGAACGCCACGATCCCGGTGCCATCGGGGTTCGCAGGCGTGGCGCTGGTGGCGGTCCTGACCGTGGCAGGCGTCCTCTTGTGGCGCGCCCGGTGGTTCCGCGTCGTGGCGGCGTGCGCGGTGCTCTGCCTGGTCGCGTGGTCGGTGTCGGGCTGGGTGCACAGTCCGCGGTCGTACTTGAGTGTCGCGGTGTGCTGGGGTGTCGGGGGACTGTGACACCATCGTCGGCGTGGCCGAACAGGTTCCGGGACTGCACCTCGTCCTCGGTGAAGAAGAGCTCCTGGTCGAACGTGCCGTGGCAGGCGTGCTCAGCGACGCGCGTCGCCGCGCCGGTGCCGGTTCGGCAAGCTCAGAGATCCCCGTGGACCGGTTGCGCGCCGGTGAGGTGAGTACCAGTGAACTCGCCGAGTTGCTCAGCCCGTCGTTGTTCGCCGACGAACGCGTGGTGGTCCTGGAAGCGGCCGCCGAAGCAGGCAAGGATGCGGTCGAGTTGATCGCGTCGGTGGCGGCCGACCTGCCGCCCGGCACGGAGCTCGTCGTCGTGCACTCGGGTGGGGGCCGGGCCAAGGCGCTCGCCACCCGGCTGCGCGATCTGAGCGCCGAGGTGTACCCGTGCGCCAAGATCACCAAGGCCGCCGAACGCGCCGATTTCGTGCGGGGTGAGTTCCGGGTGCTGAAGGTGAAGGTCAGCGATGACACCGTGACGGCCCTGATCGACGCCGTCGGCTCCGACATCCGCGAACTGGCCTCGGCATGCTCACAGCTGGCAGCGGACACCGACGGGCGGGTCGATCCGTCGGCGGTGCGCCGCTATCACAGCGGTAAGGCCGAGGTGAAAGGCTTCGACATCGCCGACAAGGCGGTCGTGGGTGATGTCGCGGGCGCCGCCGAGGCGCTGCGGTGGGCGATGCTGGCGGGTGAACCGCGGGTCGTGCTCGCCGACGCACTGGCCGAAGCCGTGCACACCATCGCGCGGGTGGCCCCGTTGTCGGGTGACCCCTACCGATTGGCGGGCGAGTTGGGGATGCCGCCCTGGCGTATCCAGAAGGCGCAGAAACAGGCGAGGCGCTGGTCCCGCGACGGGGTGGCCGATGCCATGCGCGTGGTGGCCGCGCTCAACGCCGATGTGAAAGGCGCCGCGGCCGATGCGGACTACGCGTTGGAGGCTGCCGTGCGGCGCGTAGCAGAATTGGCCGGCTCCAGGAACTAGTCGAGTGACTAGTCGGAACCGGCCAAATCAGGCGAGCAGATCAGATCTTGTTGAGCGCCAGGGCCAGCGCGGACTTCTTGTTCGCGGCCTGGTTCTTGTGGATGACACCCTTGGTGGCGGCCTGGTCCAGCTTGCGGCTGGTCGACACGAGCAGCTCGGCGGCCTTGTCCTTGTCGCCGGCCTCGACGGCCTCACGGAACCCGCGGACAGCCGTGCGAAGTGACGACTTCACCGACTGGTTGCGCAGACGGGCGCGCTCGTTGGTACGGATGCGCTTTTCCTGCGACTTGATGTTGGCCACGCGCGTAAATTCCTTCTGAGTCTCAAGCTGGAATGGTGCTCGGAGGATCCGTTCCTGGATCATCTGGATCTTCCAAGGTGCCCGGCAGCGGGCAGCGACTGTTCAGGTTACCAGTTGGGGTCCCGATCTCCCAAAGTCACGAGCTCGTCGGCGGCCAATGCGTGGCCAATGGGCTTCAGTGGCCTGCCGAAATGGTGAACGTGCGGCAGCATGTGACGGGTGAGCCTTCGAACTTTGCCCAACGAGTCCACGCGGCGGTCGCAGAACAACTCGCGCACGGCCAAGAAGTACGAACAGATCTTCGGGGGCTACAACAAACGCGGGAAGTATTCGGAGGCGTTCGATGAGATGTTCGACGCCCAGGGCAACATCCGCGGCCCGTACAAGGGTATCTACGCCGAACTCGCACCCTCGGACGCATCCGAACTGGAAGCCCGTTCCGACGCGCTGGGCCGCGCGTTCATCGATCAGGGCATCACGTTCTCGCTGTCGGGCCAGGAGCGGCCCTTTCCGCTGGACCTGGTGCCGCGCGTCATCTCCGCGGCCGAGTGGACGCGGCTGGAAAAAGGCATCAAGCAGCGTGTCAAGGCCATGGAGATGTACCTCGACGACATCTACGGCGATCAGGAGATCCTGCGTGACGGTGTCATCCCGCGTCGCCTGATCACGTCGTGCGAGCACTTTTACCGGGAGGCGGCCGGCATCGTCCCGCCCAACGGGGTACGCATCCATGTCGCGGGCATCGACCTGATCCGCGACAGCCAGGGCACGTTCCGCGTCCTGGAGGACAACCTGCGCTGCCCGTCGGGGGTGTCCTATGTGATGGAGAACCGCCGCACCATGGCGCGGGTGTTCCCCGACCTGTTCGCCACCCACCGGGTGCGGGCCGTCGGTGACTACTCGTCGCACCTGTTGCGCGCCCTGCGCAACTCGGCGGCCACCAACGAGGCCGACCCGACCGTCGTGGTGCTGACCCCCGGTGTGTACAACTCGGCGTATTTCGAGCATTCGCTGCTGGCCAGGCAGATGGGCGTCGAGCTGGTCGAGGGGCGCGACCTGTTCTGCCGCGACAACACCGTCTACATGCGCACCACGGAAGGCGAACGCCAGGTCGACGTCGTGTACCGCCGCATCGACGACGACTTTCTGGATCCGATGCATTTCCGGCCCGACTCGGTGCTGGGCGTCGCGGGCATCCTCAACGCGGCCCGTGCCGGCAATGTCGTGATCTCCAGCGCCGTCGGCAACGGTGTCGGCGACGACAAGCTCGTCTACACCTATGTGCCGACCATCATCGAGTACTACCTAGGCGAGAAGCCGACACTGGCCAACGTCGACACATTCCGCTGCTGGCTCGACGACGAGCGCGAAGAGGTGCTGGACCGCATCGACGAACTGGTCATCAAGCCCGTCGAGGGCTCAGGCGGGTACGGCATCGTGTTCGGTCCGGACGCCTCGGAGAAGGAACTCGCGGTCATCAGCAAGAAGGTCCGCACCGATCCGCGCGGATGGATCGCCCAACCCGTCATGCAGCTCTCGACGGTGCCCACCCAGATCGACAACAGCCTGGCCCCGCGCCACGTCGACCTGCGGCCGTTCGCGGTCAACGACGGCGACGACGTCTGGGTGCTACCCGGCGGTCTGACCCGGGTGGCCCTGCCCGAGGGCTCCCTGGTGGTGAACTCCAGCCAGGGCGGTGGCTCCAAGGACACCTGGGTGCTCGCCTCCCGGGCCTCGGTGGCCGACCGTGAACTCGGGGCCGCGGAGGTGGTGCGCAAGCTCCCGCCCGCACCCAAGGCCGCGGCGGGGGACCGGCCGTCGCGTAACGGGAAGGCCGCCGCCAAGGAGTCGCAACCCGGCGAGCAGCAACAGCAGCAATCGCAACAACAGCAGCAGGCGGTGATGCACTGATGCTGGCCCGTAACGCTGAATCGCTGTACTGGATCGGCCGATACGTCGAGCGCGCCGACGACACGGCCCGCATCCTCGACGTCACGGTGCATCAGCTCCTCGAGGACTCGAGTGTCGACCCCGACCAGAGGTCACGGCTGCTACTGCGGGTGCTGGGCATCGAGCCGCCCGACGAGCAGCTCGACGTGTGGTCGCTGACCGACCTCGTGGCGTTCTCGCGCGACACCACCGGCGGCTGTTCGATCGTCGACGCGATCTCCGCGGCCCGCGAAAATGCCCGCGGTGCACGCGAAGTCACCTCCACCGAGATGTGGGAGTGCCTGAACACCACGTACAACGCGCTGGCCGAGCGTGAGCGGGCCGCGAAACGCCTTGGGCCGCACGAGTTTCTGGGCTTCATCGAAGGGCGCGCGGCGATGTTCGCCGGCCTTGCCGACTCCACCCTGTCCCGCGACGACGGGTACCGCTTCATGGTGTTGGGTCGCGCCATCGAACGTGTCGACATGACGGTGCGGATGCTGTTGTCCCGGGTGGGTGACAGTGCGTCGTCGCCGGCCTGGGTCACGGTGCTGCGTTCTGCGGGTGCGCACGACACCTACCTGCGGACCTATCGCGGCGTACTCGACGCCGGACGGGTGGTCGAGTTCATGCTGCTGGACCGCTTGTTCCCGCGTTCGGTGTACTACTCGCTGCGGCTTGCCGAACACAACCTCGACGAGCTGCTCAACCGTCCGCACAACCGGCTCGGCGCCACCGCCGAGGCGCAGCGCCTGCTCGGCCGGGCTCGAAGTGAGCTCGAGTTCTTGCGGCCCGGTGACCTGCTGGAGTCCCTGGAAACCAGGTTGGCGGCACTGCAGAAAACGTGTTTCGACGTCGGAGAGGCGTTGGCACTGCAGTACTTCTACTCGGCGCCGTGGGTGGCGTGGACGGATGCCGGTCAGTCGCTGGTCATCGAGGAAGGTGAGATCTGATGTGGCGCATGCGGGTGGTCCACGCGACCGGGTACGCCTACAAGTCCCCGGTGACGGCGTCGTTCAACGAGGCGCGCCTGACGCCGCGCTCGGATTCGCGGCAGAACGTCATCCTTAACCGCGTCGAAACGGTGCCGGCGACGCGGTCCTACCGTTATGTCGATTACTGGGGCACCGCGGTGACGGCGTTCGATCTGCACGCGCCGCACGCCGAGTTGGAGGTGACGGCCTCATCGGTGGTCGAGACCGACAAGCCCGAGGCGCCTGAAACCAAGGTCAGCTGGGATGATCTGGCGTCGGAGGCGGCGATCGACAGGTTCGACGAGGTGCTCAGCCCGACGGTCTACACGCCCGCGAGCAAGCGCATCGAGCGGGTGGGCCGGCGGATCGCCAAGTACTACGAGCCGCAGGAGGCCGTGGTCGAGGCCGCGCGCTGGGTGCAGGGCGAGCTGCAGTACGTGCCCGGCACCACCGGTGTGCATTCGTCAGGCCTCGACGCGCTGCGGGAAGGCAAGGGGGTCTGTCAGGATTTCGCGCATCTGACGCTGATCCTGTTGCGCGGCATGGGTATACCCGCGCGATATGTGTCGGGATATCTGCATCCGAAGCGCAATGCCAAGGTGGGTGACACCGTCGACGGGCAGAGCCACGCCTGGATCCAGGCCTGGACGGGGGAGTGGTGGTTCTACGACCCGACCAATGACACCGAGATCAACGAGCAGTACATCAGCGTGGGCGTGGGTCGCGACTACGCCGATGTGACACCGCTCAAGGGTATCTACTCCGGCGAAGGCTCGACCGACCTCGACGTCATCGTGGAGATCACCCGCCTCGCGTGAGTCGGCGCTACTGACCGAGCTCGATCCGGTCCAGGTCGTTGGCGAGCTCGATCCGCCCGGTGAACTCGTCGGCGGCCAGTGCCAGCCACTGGTCCTCCTGGCCGGGGGCCACGGGTGGGACGCAGTGCGTCAAGACCAGAGTGCCGACACCGGCGCGCTGTGCGGTGGCCGCGGCCTGCTGCACCGACGAGTGATAATCCAGGATGTCCTTGATCCGCTGCATCGGCATCTGCTCCACCAGGTCCTTGCGAATCACGGTGTGCACCAGTGCATCAGCGCCGGCTGCCAACGCGTCGAGGCCCTCGCACGGCACGGTGTCACCGGCCAGCACCGCCGATGAACCACCGTGCGAGACGCGGAATCCGATGGTCGGTTCGACCGGTCGGTGATCGGTGGGCCCGGCCGTGATGGTGACGCCGTCGCGATCCCACACCTGGCCGTCGGTGTACTCGTGGACCTCCAGCGCGGGTGGCGCGGTCAGGTCGGCATGGTGGGCGATGCGGTATCCGATGTCGAACCCGAACGCCTTGAGCGTGGCCTCGACGACCTCCGCGGTGCCGGGTGGACCGATGATCTGCAGTGGCTCGGGTTCGGGGCGAAACGTCGTGACCCATCGCGTGATGATGAGATCGCCCAGGTCGGCGATGTGATCACTGTGCAGGTGGGTCAGCAGCAGCGCGCTGAGGGTGTTGGCGCCGACGCCGGCCGCCGTGGCCCGCATCAACACGCCGCGACCGCAGTCCACCAGGAAGGTCTGCCCGCCGGCCTGGATCAGCGTCGATGGTCCGGCACGGTTGGCGTCCGGGATGGGGCTGCCGGTGCCGAGGAGGGTTATCGCGATCGTCACTGCACAGGTATCCCATACCGCGGGGCCGAAGCAGTGCCGAACCGCCGTGGTGGCGTGCTTTCGCCCCGGTGCAAATCGTCCTAACCTGGTGTGAGCGGGATCACAGCTACCGGAGGGGACAATGCGAATCGCGGATCTGCTGCGAAACAAGGGCGCCGAGGTGGCAACGGTGCAGCCGGAGGCGTCGGTGCGCGAACTGCTCGACGGGCTCGCCGAACGCAACATCGGGGCGATGGTGGTGGTCGGATCGGCCGGTGCGATAGCCGGCATCGTGTCCGAGCGCGACGTGGTGCGACGGCTGCACGAACACGGACCCGACGTGCTGGACTTCACCGTCGCCGAGATCATGACCTCGGTGGTCGCGACGTGCGGTATGGAGTCGTCGGTCAACGAACTGTCGGAGTTGATGACCGAGAACCGGGTGCGGCACATCCCCGTGGTGGTGGATGGCCGCCTGGCCGGCATCGTCAGCATCGGTGACGTCGTGAAACACCGGCTCGAGGAACTCAAGACCGAGCAGGAGCAACTGCAGGCCTACATCAATCAGGGTTAGCGGGCCTGACCGACCAGCCCCTCGACGCCGTTGAGCAAATCGTTCTCGGCGAACGCGCCACGGTAGGCCGAGGCGGGGTGCGAGTCGGGCAGCCGATCGCCTTTACCGAGCAGCTTCTGCCGCAACGTGCCGGTCTTGTCGGTGGAGATCAGCCCGCGCTCGCGCAACGTGGGGAACAGTCGGTCGGCGACTTCGGTGAATGAGCCGGGCACCGTCGCGTGGTAGACGTTGACACCGTCGACGCCCGCCTCCCGCCACTGCTCCAGATAGTCCGCGATTTCCTTCGGGGTTCCGACGACGCGGTTGGCGCCCTCCATCACCCAGGCGAGGTCGCGGATCGTGGGCTCGGCATTGCCGGATGCCTCGGCCGCCCACCGGGCGTAGCTCTTCACGCCCGTGAACTCACCCAACTCGCTCAGCGGCGTGTCGAGCGAGTGGCTGCCCGCATCGATACCGGCGTCGCCGAGCGCGTGCAGCGCGATCCCCTCCAGGTCGAGATAACGCTTGAGCTCGTCGTTGCGTCGGACGGCCTCGGCATGGGTGTCGCCGATGACGAACGACAAACCCTGGGCGAACGTGATGTCGTCGGGGTCACGACCGTTCTGGGCCGCCAACGTCCTGGTCTCGGTGGTCAGCGCGTGCGCCGATTCGGGATTGGGGCTGCTGATGTACACGCCTTCGGCATTGCGCGCCGAGAACAATTGTCCCGCAGGCGAGGAGCCCGCTTGGAACAGTACCGGCGTGCGTTGCGGCGACGGGGATGAGAAGTGCGGACCCTCGACCTTGTAGCGCTTTCCGACGTGGTTGATCTTGTGGATCTTCGACGGATCTGAGTGCACGCCGCGGTCCTTGTCGGCGACCAGACCGCCCTCGTCCCAGGAGCCTTCCCACAATTTGTAGACGACGTCGACGTACTCGTATGCCCATTCGTAGCGTTCGTCGTGGGCGAGCGTGCCTTCGTGGCCGAAGCTGCGGAACATGTTCTCGTTGAAGCTCGTGACGATGTTCCAGCCCAGCCGGCCGTCGGTGTAGTGATCCAGTGACGACATCCGGCGGGCGAAGTCGAACGGATGGTCCTGCACGATCGAACTGGTGAACACGATGCCGAGGTTCCGCGTCGCCGCGGCCAGCGCCGATGCCAACACCGACGGGTCGTTGACGGGTACCTGGATGCCCGCCTCGACTGCCTTGCGCCAGTTACCGTTCCACGTCTGGCGCAGACCGAAGACGTCGGCGAAGAACAGCAGGTCATAACCGGCCGCGTCCACCTGGGCCGCGAGGTTGGTCCAGTGCCGCAGCGAGTTGAACTCGTGGTTGCGAGCCTCCGGCGCCCGCCACAGTCCGTGCAGCACATGGGAAGCGGTGTTCATGACGAACGCCGAGAAGTAGAGCGGTTTCTTGTCACTCATTCGATGGGTCCCAGCGTGTTGCGGATCAGTTGGTCATCGGTGGTCTTCAGGAACTCGGCGATCTTCGGGTCCTTGAAGGTGGCGATCAGCTTGACCACGTTGGGATCGTCGAGGTGCTTG
The DNA here is from genome assembly GCA_945957405.1 of uncultured Mycolicibacterium sp. Lineage (GTDB taxonomy): Bacteria > Actinomycetota > Actinomycetes > Mycobacteriales > Mycobacteriaceae > Mycobacterium. Next base: position 13,685 of record CAMFLL010000012.1, read on the forward strand.
TCGCTGACCACCAGGCCGCCTTCGCTGCCCTTCGGTGCCGGCTCGCGCGCCAGGATCTGTTGTTCGGTCAGCCCCGCCGCATAGACGTCCGAGATGTGCACGACGATGGCGTCGACATCCTCGAGGCTGCGCGCCAACTGCCCGATGGGCACCTGGACGAACTGGTAGTTCTTCGGATTCGTCGCGATGTCACCGAGCTGCGGCAGGCCTTCGATGGTGTCCTTGCCCGGCTTGAGGGTGATCTGCTTGTCGTATGCCAGGTCGAGCAGGGCGATGGCCTGGCCCGCGGGATCGTCGCGCAGGGCGATCTTGGCCCCGTTCGGCACCTCGGCCCAGTTGCGGTACTTGTTCGAGTACGTTGCCTGGTCCCAGGTGAACGTCGGTGCAGCCAAGGTCAATTGGAATCCGTTAGCGGCGATCGCGTCGTTGAGGAAGGGTTGGTGTTCGAAGAAGTTGCCCGCCACGGTGCCCGCGTCGACGGCGCGGTTGATCTCGATCAGGTTGTCGATCTTGACGGGTTCGATGGTGATGCCGTGGTCGGGTGCGACGTTCTCGGAGATGTACTTCAACAGGTTCTCGGCGGCGATGTCGGTGCTCCACGTCGCGACCTTCAGATTGGTGCCGAACGGCTTGTCCTGATTCGAGTACTTCGCGTAGACGACGCCGCCGACGATCGCCACGACGGCCACCACGGCGCCGACGATCCACGGCCACCGTGAGCGCTTCTTGATCTCGATGTCGATGCCGCCTCCGACGGGCGAGCTGGTCTGATTGGTCACGGGATTTCCTTTTTGGGTGAGGTGTTCTCAACGTGTGAGGGATTTGACGACGCGGTCGCCGACGAACTGGACGGCCTGGACGGTGATGATCAGCACCACGACGGTCGCGATCATGATGTTGTCGTCGAAACGGTTGTAGCCGTATGTGATTGCCAGGTTCCCGATACCGCCGGCGCCTATCGAGCCGGCGATCGCCGAGTACTCGATCATCGCGATGGTGTTGACCGTGAGGGCGCCGGCCAGCGCGGGCAGCGCCTCGGAGAGTTGCACCGAGCGGATCACCTGCAGCTGCGTGCCGCCAGAGACCAGCCCCATGTCGGTGACGTCGGCGCGCACCTCACGTAATGCGTTCTGCACCAGCCGGGCGAAGAACGGGATACCCGCGACTGTCATCGGCACGATGGCTGCGGGGATGCCTACCGTCGTTCCGACGATGAACCGCGTGACGGGAATGATCGCCGTCATCAGGATGAGGAACGGCAGTGAACGGCCGACGTTGACGATCGTGTTGAGGACGGTGAACGTCTTCGGGTCGGGAAAGAGCCCGAGGTCGGAGGTGTTGTGCAACACGATCCCCACCGGGATGCCGACCAACACCACCAGGGCCATGGTGACGCCGACCATCACCCAGGTTTCGCCGTACGCCGGGAGCAGCAGGTCGGGTACGTGGGCCCACGGCGTGCTGAAGTCCTCCAAGGCCAGCAGCGTCATGCGGCGGCCTCGTCGGCTCGCCGTGCGCCGACCCGGACATGGAGGCCGCGCTGTTGGAGGTGATGGGCGAAACCGGCCGGCGCCGACGGAGAGAAGGCCAGCACGGCACGACCGACCGCAATACCGCGGATGGCCTCGACGCTGGCAGACAGCACACTGACCTTGGTGCCGGAGAGGCCGGTGGCGGACTGGATGGAGGTCAGCCAGTCGAGGGGAACTTCCCTTGAGGCGTAGGAGATCTCCCACACTTCGGCGGAGTCGTCGTGGGGCACGCTGGGCCGGTCGGGGAGCAACTCGTGGGCGAGCGACGAGGTGGGGTCGAGAATGACGTCGGTCACCGCGCCGCTCTCGATGATGCGACCGTCTTCGATGCGAGCCACCGAGTCGGCGATCTCGCGGACCACCTCCATCTCATGGGTGATGAGGATGATCGACAGGCCGTATTCGTCCCGGAGATGACTGAGCAGCGTGAGAATCGACTTGGTGGTCACCGGGTCGAGACCCGATGTCGCTTCATCGGAAAGCAGTATCGACGGGCCGAGCGCCAGTGCACGGGCGATACCGACCCGCTGCTTCTGACCGCCCGAGAGTTCGGCCGGGTAATAGCCGCTGCGATCGGACAGGCCGACGCGATCGAGCAACTCGTCGACGCGGCGACCGGTGGATCCCTCGGTGGCGCCCAGATATTGGAGTGGCAGTGCGACGTTCTGTGCCACGGAGCGACGGCGCAGCAGCGGCGCGGTCTGGAAGATGACACCGATGCTGCGCCTGGCCGCGATGAGCTCCGATCGGTCGAGCTGGGTGAAATCCTTGCCGTCGACCCGCACGGTGCCGCTGGTGGGCCGCTCGAGAAAGCTGACGCAGCGCGACAGCGTGCTCTTGCCGGCACCGCTGGGACCGACGACGGCCAGGATCTCGCCGCTGCGGACGGACAGCGAGATGTCGTCGAGTACGGTGCGGTCACCGAACCTCTTGGTCAGGTTCTCGATCTCGATCATGGTGGCTCTCTGCTTGCAGTGGACGCGGGTCCGAGAGGACAGACAGGAGCAGAAGGTACGCAGCTGCGGTGCGGCCCGACAGGATAGTGATCGGGCTGATCCGAAGTCCGGGACTCTGCGCCAGTCACTCACGGGCTCATGATGATTCGGCCGCCGCATCTGCCAGCGTGTTCGCGTTGCGAGCTGGCCGAGGCCGGCCTCGGCGTGAGGTCCGTCACACGCAGTCCGCGGTCGCGATGTCGATTAGAGTGGACCGTTGTTCGCAGAAACCATTGTGATGGAACGGATTTGATGTGACCGAATTGCGGCTCTGACATGGGCGTGACGCGAGCGTTCCACTGGTACCTGCCAACCCACGGCGACACCACCGCGGTCGCCGACAACCAGGGCAGCGCGGCGGTGCGCGCCGATTCCCATCTGGAACCGACTCTGGCCAATCTGACGGCGCTGGGGCGGGCTGCCGAGAACCACGGGTTCCAGGCCGTCCTCACCCCGACCGGATCGCACTGCGAGGACTCGTGGATTGCGACCGCGGCACTGGCACAGCACACGCGGTACCTCAAGTATCTGGTTGCGTTCCGGCCCGGTGTGCTGTCGCCGACCCTGGCCGCCCAGCAGGTCAGCACCTATCAACGGTTCACCGGTAACCGGCTGGCGCTCAACATCGTCACCGGTGGCGACGAGGAGGAGATGCGCCGCTACGGCGACGGTGCCGACAAGGCCGCCCGCTATCGCAGGACGGGGGAGTTCCTCAGCGTCGTGCGTGGCATCTGGGGTGACCCCGACTACTCGTTCCGCGGCGAGTTCTACGACATCGACCATGCGCGCACCGCGTACCCGCTTGACCATGTGCCGACGATCTATTTCGGTGGGTCATCACTCGAGGCGATCGAGGTGGCCGCCGAGCATGCCGACGTATATCTGACGTGGGGCGAACCGCCTGAACAGGTCGCCGAGAAGATCGAGCGGGTCCGCACCGCCGCGCAACGACGCGGGCGCACGCTGAGATACGGAGTCCGGCTGCACACGGTTGCGCGCCCCACGGCCGCGCTGGCGTGGCAGCGTGCCGACGAGCTGATCTCGGGGCTCGGCGCCGACGAGGTACGGCGAGCGCACGAGCGGTTCCTGGGCAGCGGCTCGGAGGGGCAGCGCCGCATGGCCGCCCTGACCACCGGTGACCTCGTCGACGCCCGCAGCCTGGAGGTGCACCCCGGCCTGTGGGCGGGGCCGAGCCTGCTGCGCGACGGTGCGGGCACCGCGGCGATCGGCAGTTATGCCGACGTCGCGGCGGTGTTCGAGGAGTACGCGGCGCTCGGCGTCACCGAATTCGTGCTGTCGGGTTATCCGCAGAAAGTCGAAATCGAGCATGTGGGCGCCGGGGTGCTGCCGCTGGTGCGCACACCGGCGACCGCCGCGGCCGGCTGACCCCGTGTGCGAGGGTGTTTGCATGGCCAGTCTCGAGCCCGATGACCAGACACCCGAGGTGCACGCCGCCCGAAAGGCGGACATCCGCGAGCTGTCACACACCCTGAGCAGGGCATTCTTCGAAGATCCCGTGGTGTCGTGGATCGTGCCGGAGGCACCGCGGCGGGCCAAAGGCCTACCCCGCATGTTCGCGACCATGACGCGGTATCACTTTCTGGGCGGCGGCGCATCGGAGATCGCGACCGACGGCGGTCATGTCGCTGCCGCGGCGTTGTGGGATCCGCCCGGCCGATGGAAGCAGTCGCGGCTGGAGGGCCTGCTGATGATGCCCGGGTTCGTGCGGGCGTTCGGACTCGGCGCCAACCGCGGCAAGGTGGTCGACGAGCTGATGAAGAAGAACCACCCCGAGGAGCCGCACTGGTACCTCGCGGTCATCGGTAGCGACCCGACGTTCCGGGGCGGCGGTTTCGCCCACGCCCTGATGCGGTCCAGGCTGGACCGCTGCGACGCCGAGCACGCACCGGCGTATCTGGAGTCGAGCAACCCCGACAACGTGCCCTACTACGAGCGGTTCGGGTTCGAGGTGACCGGCGAGATCGTCATCCCGGACGGTGGACCGACGCTGTGGCCGATGTGGCGCGCCCCGCGCTGAGCTCAGCTCCAGGAGTACTCGGCACGTAGCCGCTGCGCGACCACGTCGAACCTGGTGCGCTCCAGGATGGCGCCCTCCCGGCGAATCCCCTCTTCGGGCACGTCGAGCACCCGGTCCAGCCGTACCCAGCTGGGTCGGCCCTCGTAATCCCAGGTGCCGCTGCCGATGCCCACCCAGTCGGCGTCGCCGGAGTGATAGACCTGGCTCGACAGCATCAGCCCGAGCAGCGTGCGCTGGTCCCGGCCGACCACCAGCACAGGCCGGTCCTTCCCGCGCGTCGGGTCGTCCTCGAACACGACCCAGGTCCAGACGATCTCGCCGGGGTCGGCCTGACCGTCGAGATCGGGTGCGTAGACGATCCTTCGGGCCCGGTGTGCCGTGGGCACGCTGTTGTCGGTGACCGGCCGACCCGCGGTGATCGCGGCGGGCACGGGCGCGGCATTCGCCGCCAGCACGTCCAGACCGATCTTGATGCCCTGGACCAGCCCCTGCTGAATGCCCTGCTGGATGTTGCGCTGCATGGTCTGCGGGTTCTGTAGCTGCCTGATGAGTTTCGGGGCCTCGTTGAACACCAGGTTGCCCGCCAACTTCTGCAACGTCTTCCACTGCGACGCCATGTCCGAAAGCATAGGCGAGTTCGGAACAGCTCGATTGTGTCGCAGACGCTGTCCCTCGTTAGGCTTGACAGGCTCGTCCATTTTTGCGGACGCGCCCGCCCACCCGTCCACCAGGAGATTCCCATCAGCAGTTTCGCCGACAAGACGTTCACTGCGCCGGCGCAGATTCGGAACTTCTGCATCATCGCTCACATCGACCACGGCAAATCGACCCTGGCCGACCGGATGCTGCAGCTCACCGGTGTGGTCGACGAACGCTCGATGCGGGCGCAGTACCTGGACCGGATGGACATCGAGCGCGAACGCGGTATCACGATCAAGGCGCAGAACGTGCGGCTGCCGTGGCGAGTCTCGGCGGGCGAGGACGCCGGCACCGAATATGTGCTGCATCTCATCGACACACCCGGCCACGTCGACTTCACCTACGAGGTGTCGCGTGCGCTGGAGGCGTGCGAGGGTGCGGTGTTGCTGGTCGACGCCGCCCAGGGCATCGAGGCGCAGACGCTGGCCAACCTGTACCTGGCGCTGGACCGGGACCTGCACATCATTCCCGTGCTCAACAAGATCGACCTGCCTGCCGCCGACCCGGACCGTTACGCCGCCGAGCTCGCCCACATCATCGGCTGCGAGCCCTCCGACGTGCTGCGGGTATCGGGTAAGACGGGCGACGGTGTGGCCGACCTGCTCGACCATGTGGTGCGCGAAGTGCCGCCGCCGCAGGGTGATGCGGACGCGCCCACCCGCGCAATGATCTTCGACTCCGTCTACGACATCTACCGCGGTGTGGTCACGTATGTCCGCGTCGTCGACGGCAAGATCCTGCCGCGCGAACGCATCAAGATGATGTCCACCGGTGCCACCCACGAACTGCTCGAGGTGGGAATCGTCTCACCGGAGCCCAAGGCGTCGGCCGGGCTGGGGGTCGGCGAGGTCGGCTACCTGATCACCGGGGTGAAGGACGTCCGGCAGTCGAAGGTCGGCGACACCGTGACGACGGCCCGGCACGGCGCGACCCAGGCGCTGACGGGGTACCGCGAACCCAAACCGATGGTCTACTCGGGGCTCTATCCCGTCGACGGGTCGGATTACCCGAACCTGCGCGATGCCTTGGACAAGCTGCAACTCAACGACGCGGCGCTGACCTACGAACCGGAGACGTCGGTGGCGTTGGGGTTCGGTTTCCGCTGCGGGTTCCTCGGCCTGCTGCACATGGAGATCACCCGCGAGCGGCTCGAGCGCGAGTTCGACCTCGATCTGATCTCGACGTCGCCCAACGTCGTGTACCGCGTCGTCAAAGACGACGGAACCGAGATGACGGTCACCAACCCGTCCGACTGGCCCGAGGGCAAGGTCCGGACGGTGTACGAGCCGGTGGTCAAGACCACCATCATCGCGCCGAGCGAGTTCATCGGCACGATCATGGAACTGTGCCAGTCGCGCCGCGGCGAGCTCGGCGGCATGGATTACCTCTCGCCCGAACGTGTCGAACTGCGCTACACGATGCCGTTGGGCGAGATCATCTTCGACTTCTTCGACTCGTTGAAATCGCGCACACGCGGCTACGCCAGCCTCGATTACGAGGAGTCCGGCGAGCAGGAAGCGCAGCTGGTCAAGGTCGACATCCTGTTGCAGGGTGAGGCGGTCGACGCCTTCTCGGCGATCGTCCACAAAGACGGTGCGGCGGCCTACGGCAACAAGATGACCACCAAGCTCAAGGAACTGATCCCGCGGCAGCAGTTCGAGGTGCCGGTGCAGGCCGCGATCGGCTCCAAGATCATCGCCCGCGAGAACATCCGCGCCATCCGCAAGGACGTGCTGTCCAAGTGTTATGGCGGTGACATCACCCGAAAGCGCAAACTTCTGGAGAAGCAGAAGGAAGGCAAGAAGCGCATGAAGACCATCGGGCGGGTGGATGTGCCGCAAGAGGCCTTCGTGGCCGCGCTGTCCACCGACGCCGCCCCTGACAAAGCCTCCAACAAGAAGTAAGCGCTGCGATGCCGCCCGTACGGTGCGTGCTGGGACTCGTCGTCACCGCGGCGGTGCTGACCGGTTGCACACAGACCGTGGAGGGCACGGCACGCCTGGCACACACCCCGGCCCTCTCGTCATTGGACGGCGTGCTGCTCGATGCCCCGGAGATCAACAAGATCATGGGTACCTCCGACATGGAGGTGGTCGAGTCGACCCAGGCGCTGACCGACACCAGCGCGGACGTCTCGGACACCGAGTGCATCGGCGCGCTGTACCACGCGGAGGAAGTGGTGTACTCCGACAGCGGGTGGGGAGACCTGATCGACGAAATCGTCACCGAGCCAGACGCTTACGGTGAGCACTGGGTCGAACAGACCGCGGTGCGGCTTCCGTCGCGGGAGGATGCCGAGACATTCCTGGCCAAGACCAAGGAAACCTGGACCAACTGCATCGGCAAGTCCATCACGATCGACGACCATCCCGACGAATTCGTGTGGCGTTTCGAGGGTGTCTCGATGGACGGGGCCAGTGTGAGTCAGACGGCGCGTCAGGACGACAGCGACGGCTGGGCGTGCCGGCACGTCATGAGGGCCGCGGCGAGCCTCATCATCGAGGTCTCCACGTGCGGCGAGACGTTCGATGGTGAGGCCGACACCATCGCCGAGCGGATCGCCGCCAACGCCGAATAGGCCGGTGATCGCTGTCGCCATTCGGCTGGCGGTGAATATTATTGCCGTCGGCTCTGAAATATGTTGTCGCACAGTCATATCGACCGAGGCATAGGCCGACGTCTGCCACCCGGAGCCGAGCGGGCGCCGCGGGGCCGGGCCTACGCTCTGGCCCGTGGAAGAGCAGACGACGCCCTGGTACGTCGCCGAGGTGGTCCGCGAGTCGAGAGTGTCGCCACTGCTGGCGTGGGCGGCCGCGGGGTTGGGTGCCGCTGTCGTCGTGGTCGGCGGCATCCTCTACGGTGCCGGACCGGGCGTCGTCCCACCGGTGGATCCCGCTGTGACGTCGGCGGCGGAGCCGGCCTGATGGCCGTCGCCCGGAGACCCTTTGTCCTCTCGGCTTTCAGCATGTCGACGGTGTCGCACGGCAATTACGGACTGTGGCGGCATCCCGACGACCGGACGTCGGATTACACGAAGCTGGCCTACTGGGTCGACCTGGCTCGCCTGCTCGACGACGGCGGCTTCGACCTGCTGTTCCTGGCGGACGCCGTGGGCCAGCTCGACGTCTTCGGCGGTGATGCGGCGGCGGCGTTGTCCCGCGGTGTGCAGACCCCGGTCACCGACCCGCTGCTGACGGTGTCGGCCATGGCCGCCGTCACCCGCCGACTCGGTTTCGGCATCACGGTGTCCACCACCTACGAGTCGCCGTATCTGTTGGCGCGCAAATTCAGCACCCTCGACCATCTGACCGACGGCCGGGTGGGGTGGAACATCGTGACGTCGTTGTTGGACAGCGCGGCGCGCAACATCCTCGGCCGGTCGAGTCAGATACCGCATGACGAACGATACGCTCGCGCACAGGAATTCGTCGATGTCACATTGAAGTTGTGGGAAGGTTCATGGGACGACGACGCGGTGCGGCGGGACCGGAACTCCGGCGTGTTCACCGACCCGGCGCGGGTGCGGAATATCGGACACGAGGGCCGATATTTCAGCGTGCCCGGAGCGCATCTGGTCGAACCGTCACCGCAGCGCACCCCGGTGTTGTTCCAGGCGGGAACATCGCCCGCCGGACGTGAATTCGCTTCGCGTAACGCCGAGTTGGTGTTCGCCAGCGATCCCCGTCCCGACGTGTTGCGGGCCAACATCGATGATGTCCGTCGACGCGCCGTCGGGCACGGCCGACGCGCCGACGCGATCAGATTCCTGACATCGGTGGAGATCGTCGTCGACAGCACCGATTCGGCCGCCCAGGCGAAGGCTCGCCGGCTGGCCGACTATCACGACGTGGAAGGCGGGCTGGTGCTCCTCTCGGCCCTCTCCGGCGTCGACTGGTCCCGCTACGGGGTGGACCGGCCCATCGAACAGTTCGACACCGAGGCCAGCCGGTCGATCCTGGCGGCCGTGACAGACCAGGGCCGCCGCCATTCGTTGACACTGCGTGATTACGTCGGCGGTCTGGGAGGTTTCGGCGGCGCGCTGTTCGTCGGCGGACCGAAGACCGTGGCCGACCAGCTCGAGGAGTATGCGGAACGGGCCGGCGTGGACGGTTTCAACATCGCCTACCACACCACGCCGGGCAGCTTCGTCGATGTCGCCGAATACCTGATCCCAGAACTGCGGCGGCGCGGTCGGGCCCACCCAGCCGATCACCGCGCGCCGACCCTGCGTCAGCATCTCTTCGAAACTCCCTCTGGCCGACTGCCGCACGACCATCCTGGCGCGACCTACCGGGCGCAATCCGCGTCCCCGGCGGCCGGGTAAGAATCCCGCCGATTTCATAGCTCACCGCGCCGACAGCTGCGGCGCATGCTTTAAGCACAGATCAACACCGCGTTAAGCCGATGTGTCCCAGCATGATCCGGATATATGGCGATGGCGCGTGACCGCGAAAGGCCTGCCCATGTCCACTCCGATACGACCCCAGGTCGCCCTGTCGGGCCGACAACTGACGTCGGCCGAATCCACCGGTCTCGAGCGCGCTGTGCTGGGACCGTGGGGCGTCTTCGCTCAGGGCCTGGCGGCCGCGGCACCCAGCGTCGCCGTTGCGGTGGTGCCGTTCTCATTGTTCGTGGCCGCCGGTGAAGGGGCTTCGTGGGCCGTGCTGGTCGGCCTGGGTATCGCCGTGCTGATCGCGCTGACGATCAGCTTCCAAGCCAAACGCACCGTGTCATCCGGATCGCTTGGCACCTACACCGGCAACGGACTCGGGCCCGGGTTCGCCTACGCGGCCGGTTTCAGCCTGCTGCTCGGCTACATCGGCTTCGCGACCACCGGCACGCTCGGCGGCGTGCTGTACCTGGACTCGTTTCTGGAGTCCATCGGACTGGGCTCCGAGGCCGTGTGGTTCCGGCTGCTGTTGGTGATCGTCGTGGTCGCGCTGGCGGTGTACCTACCGTTCCGCGGGGTGGCGTTGGCGGCCAAGTACGAGCTGGCGTTCGAATTGCTGGCCATCGCTTCGATTCTGGTGATCATCATCGGCTCCTACGTCAATTACGGGCTGCGTGTCGACTGGGATCAGTTCAACCCCACCCACCTTGGTGCCAGCGCGACATTCATCGCGGCGGTGTCGGCGGTCGGCTCGTATGCGGGCTTCGAGAGCGTCGCCTCACTAGGTGCAGAGGCCAAGAATGCACACCGCAACATTGCACGTTCACTACTGCGGGTGGTGCTGCTGCTCGGGGTGCTCTACGTGTTCGCGACCTATCCGCAGATCCTGCACTTCGGTGACATCGACGGTGACAAGGCGGTGTTGCCGCAGCTGGCCGAGACCGTCGGCGTGTCCTGGATCAACCAGGTCGTCAGCGCCGCCGTCGCCATCGCGTTCATCGTGTTCGTCACGGCGGTGACCACCGCGGCGGCCCGGTCGCTGTTCACGTTCGCCCATGAAGGTGCGCTGCCCGAGCCGTTCAGCCGTGTCCACACACGGCACCGCACCCCGTGGGTGGGGATCGTGTTCGTCGGCGCGTTGGCATTCGTCTTCTCGGTGGTCGCCACCTTCAGTTCGGCGGGTCGGTTGGTGTTCGACGTGTACGGCGGCTACGTCGCGACATGGGGCTTCCTGATCAGCTATCTGCTCGTGGTGATCGCAACACCATTGTGGCTGCGCAAGATTCGCGCTCTCACTCCCGTTCGGCTGGCGGTGTCGGTGGCGGCCGCACTGGCCCTGGGTTACGTCATCTTCAGCAACTTCTATCCCGTGCCCGAGTTCCCGTTCAACATCCTGCCCTTCATCTACCTCGCACTGCTGTTGGCCGGTCTCGCCTGGTACTGGTACCTCAAGCGGGCCAGGCCGGAGGTGGCCGACCGCATCGGCACCATCCAGACGCTGTCGGACGAAGAGCGCCAAAGGCTCACCGAGGAAGGCATTCTCGAGGTCTCAGAAGGTGAGACGGACCTCAAGGAAGACGACAAGAAGGACGACAGGAAGGACGACAAGGAACCGGTCGCGCCGTGACCGGAACCTCCTGACCCTGTCAGCCGAACCCAGGAGCATCATGACACTGACCGAACTAGGCGTTCTTGATTGGTCGGTCGCACCCCTGACCGCGCACGACCATTCGCCCATCGCCGACTTCCTGGCCACCACCGACGGGCTGCATGGACGCAAGTTCGCTGCCGACTCCCGCGACATCGCCGAACAGCTCGGCGCCACAGTCGAGGGGTCGGCGGTCACGCTACGGGATGAGACCGGTCACATCCGTGGGTACGTGGCCCTGCACCGTCCACATGGTGAAGAACCGGAGTACCTCGCCGACTTCGTGTTTCATCCGGATACTCCACCCAATCTCGTCGATGACGTCGTCGCGGACACCGTCGCGGTGTTCACGAGGAGTGCGGACGCCGGTGCGTATCTGCGCGCCATCATCGGCACCGATCAGCAGGCCGCCATCGATGCCCTGCTCGGCCGGGGTGCGCGACGCGAGGCCGAGTTCATCAGGACCCGTAAGACTCTGCACGACGAGGATGTCGCGGCACTCGCGGCCTACTCGGTGTCCGGCGTCGACATCGTGCCGTGGGCGGAGGTGCTGCACCGCGGACTCGAAGAATCCGTGCGGCGGTTGCAGTACGACACGTTCTCGGAGCACTTCGGCAACATGTCGAAGACGCCGCAGGATTGGCGCAACCATCTCGGCAGCCGGTCGTTCGCCCCCGATTTCAGCATCGCCGCTGTCGACGGCGCCGGGGACGTGCTCGGCTACGTGCTGGGTTCGGTGTTCACCGCCGGTGCCAATGGCAGTCAAGAGCGCAGCGCGCACACCGATTACATCGGTGTCCGCGCCGATCAGCGCAAGCGCGGTATCGGCGAGCTGATGCTGCGCAAGATCTGGCTGTCGGCCCGTGAGCGCGGGCTGCTGTTGGCATCGCTGGGAACAGACATCAACAACCGGAGCAATGCGCACCTGCTGTATCGGAGGCTGGGTTACCTGCCGGTCGAGACGCAGTTCGCCTACCGGATCGAGACGGGTGAGAACACGAAATGACGGCTGAATCATCGTATCTGCGTTCGGCGACAGCGTCCGACGCCCACCTGGCGGCACAGTTCGCTGCGCTGTTCGACGCTGTGGCGGCGGGTAGCGTGGCGCGCGAGCAGAGTCGTGAGTTCCCGCGGGAACAGGTGCGCCTGCTCAATGACGCCGGCTTCGGCACCCTGCGCATCCCGGCGGAATTCGGCGGATACGGGGCGTCGCTGGAGCAGACCTTCGGGTTGCTGGCCGATCTGGGTGAGGCCGACGCCAACGTCGCGCACATCTGGCGCAACCATCTCGCTTTCGTCGAGGACCGGCTCAACGCCGTGGTGTCCGACGGCAACGACGTGTGGATCAAGCGTTTCCTGGGTGGTGAGTTCGTCGGAGGCGGGTGGACCGAAGCCAACAATGTCACCTTGGCCAATATGACCACCACCGTCACCGCCGCCGCCGACCACCACGTGGTGAACGGCGCGAAATACTATGCGACCGGCAGCTTTTACGCGGACTGGCTGGATGTGCTGGGCCGCGACCAGGACGGCGCGCTGCTGACCGCGCTGGTGCGCGCGGATCAGGCGGGCGTCACGCTGGTCGATGACTGGCGCGGTTTCGGCCAACAGACCACCGCCAGCGGTACGGCCCGCTACGACGATGTCCGAGCCGAGCCGGGCGACGTGTTCCCCGCCACCGAGCGGTTCCCGTACCAGGCGCACTTCTATCAGACCGCGATGCTTTCGGTCCTCACCGGTATCACCAGAGCCGTGCTGCGCGACGGGATCATCGCCCTGGGCGCGCGAAAGCGCAACTATCCGCAGGGTTTGTCCCCGGTACCCTACGAGGATGCCCAACTGCTCCAGGTGATCGGCGAGGTTTCCGCCGCTGCGTTCGCTGCCGACGCCGCGCTGGCCCGTGGCACGCGCACGTTGGACGATGTGGCGGCCGCGCGGATCACGGGCAGCGCCGACGAGATCCGGGATCGACTCGTCGACGCCGAGATCGCCACGGATCAGGCGCAACTGGTGATCATCGACGCCGCGTTGCGGGCCACCACGACGGTGTTCGACGCCCTGGGTGCGTCAGCGGTGACGGTCGACCTCGCCCTGGACCGGCATTGGCGCAACGCTCGGACGCTGGCATCGCACAACCCGCGCGTCTACAAAGCCCGGATCATCGGAGACTGGCTGGTCAACGGAACGGATCCGGTGGCGGACCTGGCATCGATCGGGCGCGGAGGCCAGGGGAACTGACCCCGCCCGACCCTCCGCTCAGACCATGACACTGCGACTGTGCACCGCATCGCCCCAGATCTCCAGCGCCTCCGCGCGGTAGGGCGCGTCCTCGTGCCGGCCGCCGGCTATCGCGATCAGCGACCGCGCCACATCGGTGATACCGCCGCCGGTGCGGTAGACCACCCTGACCAACTCGTCGAACGCCTGATGCTCGCTGTATCCGAGCAGGCCCACCAGAATGCCGACAGCGAGGTCGATGTCGCGACGGCTCGGTGCGGCCGGAATGTACTGGGTCACGATGTTCCCTCCCTGGGTGTTGTCACGAGTATTGCTGGAGGACAACGGCTTTCCCAGAGATCCGCGCACCGTGATGCTTGCTGCGGCGGGTCAGCCCCCCTCGGCGATGCGCCGCACCGCGGCGATGAACACGTCGATCTCGTCGAACGTGTTGTAGAACGCGAAGGACGGCCGCACGGTGGCCTCCAGGCCCATGCGCCGCAGAATGGGCTGCGCACAGTGGTGCCCGGCCCGCACCGCGATCCCCTCGGCGTTGAGCGCTTTTCCGACCTCGAGTGGTTCATGTCCGGCGAGCACGAAGGACAACACGCTGGCCTTCTCCTCTGCGGTGCCGACCAACCGCACGCCGGGAATGTCGGCCAGCAGCGGAGTCGCGTACTCCAACAGTGCGTGCTCGTAGGTGGCGATTCGCTCGATACCCGCCCGCTCGACGTAACGCAGCGCCTCACCGAGGCCGACGGCATCGGCGATGTTACCGGTGCCCGCTTCGAACTTGTTCGGAATGCCTTGATAGAGCGATCTTTCCAGCGTGACGTCGGCGATCATGTTGCCACCGCCCTGCCACGGGGGTGTCTCCTCGAGGATCTCCTCGGTGCCGTACAGCACCCCGATCCCGGTGGGGCCGAAGATCTTGTGCCCGGAGAACACGAAGAAATCCGCACCAAGCGTCTGCACGTCGATCGGGATGTGCGGTATCGACTGTGCGCCGTCGATGAGAACCCGCGCGCCGTAACGGTGCCCGAGTTCGACGATCTTGTGCACCGGCGTCACCGTGCCCAGCGCATTGGAAACCTGGGTCGCGGCCACCAGCTTGGTACGGGGGCCCAGCAGGTCCTCGAATTCGCTGAGCAGCAGATTACCCGCATCGTCGACGGGTGCGACCTTCAGCACCGCGCCGGTACGTTGCGAAAGCAGCTGCCAGGGGACGATGTTGGCGTGGTGTTCCAGGTGGGTGATGACGATCTCGTCGCCGGGTCCCAGGTGTTTACCGCCCCACGCATACGCAACCAGGTTGATCGCCTCGGTGGTGCCACGCACGAAGATGATCTGCTCGCTGCGTGAGGCATTGATGAAGCGGCGCACCGTGTCCCGTGCGTCTTCGTAGGCGTCGGTGGCCCGTGCGGCCAGTTCGTGTGCGGCCCGGTGGATGTTGGAGTTCTCGTGGGCGTAGAAGTAGGACAGGCGGTCGATGACGGCCTGCGGTTTCTGCGTGGTGGCCGCATTGTCGAACCAGATCAGTGGTTTTCCGTTGACGGTTTCACGCAGGATCGGGAAGTCGGCGCGGAAGGCGTTGACGTCGAAAACCTCATGATCGTCCGGCAACCGGGGGACCGGACCAGGCGAGGACAAGAAGTAGTAACTCGACTCGTCCCCGGCCGGTGCGTGCGGGGCTGCCGGCGTGGCACTCCAGCCCAGGTGCTTCACGGGTGGTGCGCTGTCCGGCCAGGTGGGTGCGGAACCGCGGGGTGTCACCGGGGCGGTGGGGGCGGAGCCTGCCAGGACGCCGGGAACGGTGGGGACTATTCCCGACGGTACGGCGAATCCGCCGAAGCCCGGTGCCGTGTACGCCGTCACGTCCGGTGCGCTACCCCGCGGTGCGACCGGAACTGTCTGCGGCGGAACAGGTTCCGGGCCGGGTGAGGTAGGTGCCTGCGCGGTGAGATTGGGCACCGCGGCGAATGCCGCAGGTGGCGTCACCGGATGGGTGCCACCACCTGCTGCCGACGCGGCGGATGCCGCAGAGGTGGTGTCCGGCACGCTGCCGCGCGGAGCCACCGGAGCGGTCTGGGGAGGTGAGTCGAGGCCCGGCCTGATGCTGGCGGCGAACAGCTGGGTGGCCAGCGCGGCCAGTTCCGCCTCGCTGACGGGCAGCTCGCCTTCGGCGTCTACCGAACGATACTCACTTGTACTCATGGAACTTGTCCACCGCGACATCGTCGAGAACGGCGAGCGCATCGTCGGTGAGCACGGCCAGCGAGGTGTACAGGGTCACCAGATATGAGGCGATGGCCGAGCGGTTGATGCCGGTGAAGCGCACCGACAGACCCGGGGCCTGTTCGCCGACCAGACCGGGCTGGAAGAGGCCCACCACACCCTGGCGCTCCTCACCGGTGCGGACCAGGATGAACTTGGTCTTGCTGTCCTCGACCGGCACCTTGTCACTCGGGATGATCGGGATACCACGCCAGGTGATGAACTGCGCACCGAACAGGCTGACCACCACCGGTGGCACACCGCGCCGGGTGGCTTCGCGGCCGAACGCCGCAACGCCCAGCGGGTGGGTCAGCAGGAAGCCGGGCGTCTTCCACACCTTCGTGATGAGCGAGTCCAGGTCGTCGGGCGTGGGAGGGCCGCCGAGCGTCTGAATGGTCTGCTCAGGGGTCACCTGCGCCAGCAACCCGTACTCGGGGTTGTTGACCAGTTCGGACTCCTGGCGCTCCTTGATCGTCTCGATGGTCAGCCGCAGCTGCTGGGTGATCTGATCATGCGGGCTGGAATACAGGTCCGACACCCGGGTGTGCACGTCGAGCAGCGTCGAGATGGACCGCAGCGTGTACTCGCGCGGGCTGGTCTCGTAGTCGACGAAGGTCTGGGGCAGCGGCTCCTCGGTACCGGCGCCGTCCTCGGTGTGGATGGCCACCTGGTCGGGATTGACCACCCGGTTGACCCGATAGATGCCGGCCTCGACCGGCACCCAGCTCAGCAGGTGGAGCAGCCAGCGCGGTGTGATCGTCGAAAGCTGGGGGACGGTCTTGGTGGCGTTCGCGAGTTGCCGCGCGGCGAGATCGCCCAGTGCCTGAGATTCGTTCTGTGCAGTCGCCATTATCGTGTTCCTCCCGGCTGCTTGAGATTCGTCCCCATCATCGCTGACGGCCATGCCCGCCGCACGCATTAGCGCGCACGGTGACGCAAACCCGACAGGCCGTACTGGCCGACCCGCGGCGGCGTGCCGTATGGTATGGGCATGTCACAGCCCGCACAGCCGCGCATGATGCTTTCGCGCTGCCTTGCTGTGCGCTGTTGTTGTTGTTGATTTTCTGACGCCGTAGTCCCTGCGTTCTGGCCCGCCCATCCTTGGCGGAGTGCCGAAACGCGCTGCTCAGAGCCTCGAAAGTCCACACAACCATGACTTCTGCAATCCCTGAACAACATCTTGCGCCACTGCACGGGCCGGTCACCGTGCATCGGCGGGTCCGGCCACGTGCGCACGTCGAACTGGCGCGCCTGACCCGGTACCGCGGCGGCACCTATTCGCACACCGTCGACACCGTCACGTTCGTCGACGGGACGTCGGCGCGCACCGACCTGATCCGGCTGAACCCCGGGGTCGAGGCCTACTCGTTGGACTTCTCCGGGGTGTCACCCACGACGCCGTCGCGCTATGAGGTCGACACCTTCTCGGCGGTCCCAAACCTTCAGGCCCGCGCGTATGAAATCGAGATCGACTGGATCCTGCGCAACTCCGTGCCGCAGTTGCGCGTCGCCGAACTCAGCCGTCGGCTGCGTGACGCCGGGTACCCCCTGGGTCGGGCCAACATCAGCGAGCACGAAGCGATCGCCGGGACGCAGGCCGCCATCTGGAATCTCACCAACGGCCTGCAGCTGGACAACCGGCCCCGCAACGAGCCGGCCCGGATCCGCCGCAGCGCCGCCGGTGTCACGGCGGAGTTCGATGACGAGCCCGAGCTCGGTGGCTACACGTTCGAGATCGCGTCATCGCAGCCCGTGACGGTGACGCTGGAGAAATCCGACGACGGCCGGACCTGGCGTCGGGTGGCTGGGTCGCGCGTCACCGTCGACGGCTCCGGGAGTCACCGCAAGGCCTTGGGAATCGGCGCGACGGCGTCGGCCCGCAGGCACGGTCGCGCGGCGCAGGGGCACCGGTTCTACCGGCTGACCGTCGACGGTCCCGCAACCATCGGGGACATCGGCTTCTGGCTCACCGGGACCGGCACCTACCGCAACGCCGACCGCATCGTGCATCTGTACAACTACCTGCTCGACGGTGCACGGCGGGCGCGGGCCCACAGTGCGGCACCGGCGCTCGACGCCGGCGGAGCGCACGTCGCCGCCGGACTGGTCGGTCCCTTCCGGCTCAGCGCGACGTCGGCGGCATCGTTGAACAGTGCGGACGCCGATATCGTCGACCCGGACGGGCGACCGCTGGACGGGCCGGGGGAGCCGGGCTCCGTGTTCTTCCTCCGGCCCCGCCCCGGATCTCGTCGTACGGCCTCGGTCAGCATGACCGTTCCCGGTGCGGGCGACGGCTACGGCGGTCGGGTGCTCACCGGTGTCGCGCGTGAGGTGGCGGCCCATCGGTACACGCCGGTGGCGCTGGCCGTGCCCACCCAGCTCGTCGTCGATTTCGACATCCAGTGGTAGCTGCGCGCACCCGGGACCGCACCGGAAAACGCTCACGTCGATCTGATATCTGGTGCCACAGACCACATTCGGCGACCGTGGACAGGGTGACGGCAGCAAGGTCGGCAGATCCGCGCCTCGGATCCCAGCAACAGCGCGACGAAGACTGGAGCTGGCAGCTGCGCGGAAGTTGCCTGGCCTACCCGGCAGAGCTGTTCTTCCCGGAGGAAGAGGCCCGACGTACCCGTAAAGAACGCGAGCAGCAGGCCAAACGCATTTGCCTGCAATGCCCGGTATTGGCGACCTGCCGTGAGTACGCGTTGAAAACGCCCGAACGGTATGGCATCTGGGGCGGGACGACACCACAGGAGCGCGAGCTTGGATTAGCCCGCACGCGGCGCTGATCATCAGGCAAGCTAGGTCTGTGAGTTTGGACGAGAACGTATTGGTCGTGCACTGGCACGACCTGGGCCGCTACCTGGGCGCATATGGCCACCGCGATGTGCACAGTCCGCGACTGGACCGACTGGCCGCCGACGGCATCCTGTTCACCAGGGCACATGCCACCGCGCCGCTGTGCTCGCCGTCGCGAGGGTCACTGTTCACCGGGCGTTACCCCCAATCCAACGGCCTGGTCGGGCTGTCCCATCACGGTTGGGAGTACCGGGAGGGCGTCCAGACGCTGCCCGCCATCCTGTCCGGGGCGGGTTGGCACACCGCCCTGTTCGGCATGCAGCACGAGACCAGTTTTCCCGTCCGGTTGGGCTTCGACGAGTTCGACGTGTCGAATGCGTACTGCGAATACGTGGTGGCGCGTGCCATCGAGTGGCTGCATCACCCGCCGGAGCAGCCGTTCCTGCTCACGGCCGGCTTCTTCGAGACGCACCGGCCGTATCCGCACGACCGGTACGAGCCCGCCGACGCCGACGCCGTCACGGTGCCCGGCTATCTGCCCGACACCCCCGCGGTGCGGCAGGACCTCGCCGACTTCTACGGTTCGATCACCGTCGCCGATGCCGCGGTGGGCGAACTCCTGGACACCCTGGCGGACACGGGCCTCGACGAGAACACCTGGGTGGTGTTCATGACGGATCACGGTCCTGCCCTGCCGCGGGCGAAGTCGACACTGTACGACGCCGGCACCGGTATCGCGATGGTGATCCGGCCGCCGAGGCGCCGGGGGGTCGCTCCGGTGGTCTACGACGAGTTGTTCAGCGGTGTCGATCTACTGCCGACGCTGCTGGCGCTGCTGGGCGTCGAGATCCCCGTGGACATCGAGGGACTTTCACATGCTGAAAGTTTGCTGGCCGGTCCCCGTGAGGTACGGTCGGAGTTATATACGACAAAGACTTATCACGATTCTTTCGATCCCATCCGCGCAATTCGGACGAAGGAATACAGCTACATCGAGAATTATGCCCGGCGGCCGATGCTGGACCTGCCCTGGGATATCGAGGAAAGCGCACCCGGGCAGGCCGTCGCGGGCGATGTCAATGCCCCCCGGCCCAGCCGTGAACTCTATGACCTGGCCACCGATCCGGGTGAGCAAACCAACCTTCTTACTGGGAATATCACCGATTCGGCAGACTGTGTCGCGCAGGATCTGGCGTTGCGGCTCAACGACTGGCGCCAGCAGACCAACGACGTCATACCATCGGAGTTCGCGGGCACCCGCATATCCGATCGCTTCACCCAGACGTATGCTCGGATCAACGGCATAACGTATCCGAGCCGGTCGGCCGATGCGTCGGGTCGCGGCATACGGGCGGAATATTCACAATAGTTCTGTTCGGCATGAAATTAACGTCTGATTATGCGCTGAAAACAAATTGCTATTACGCTTCCATCCATGTCGGATCATCCCACTGCGTATCTGGTGCTCGCGTCGCAGCGCAGTGGTAGCACGCTCCTGGTGGAATCCCTGCGCGCCACCGGCGTGGCGGGCGAACCGCAGGAGTTCTTCCAGTACCTGCCCGAGACCAGCATGTCGCCGCAGCCCCGGGAATGGTTCGCCGGCGTCACCGACGAGTCGATCCTCAGGCTGCTCGACCCGATCGTCGAGGGCACACCCGATATCGCGCCGTCCGAGATCTGGCGGGACTACATCCGCACCGTCGGTCGCACCCCCAACGGGGTGTGGGGCGGCAAGTTGATGTGGAATCAGACGCCGCTGCTGCTGCAACGCGCCAACGGGCTGGCCGAACGGTCGGGCGACGGGCTGCTCGCCGCGATCCGCGATGTCGTCGGCTCCGACCCGGTGCTGGTGCACGTCTACCGGCCCGACGTGGTGTCACAGGCCGTGTCGTTCTGGCGCGCGGTGCAGACCCGGGTGTGGCGCGGCAGGCCCGATCCGGTTCGCGACGCCCGCGCCGAGTACCACGCCGATGCCATCGCCCACGTCGTGAAGATGCTGCGCGATCAGGAGGAAGGATGGCGCAAATGGTTCGCCGAGGAGGGGGTCAGCCCGATCGAGGTGCCCTATCCGGTGTTGTGGCGCAACCTCACTGACGTCGTCGGCACGGTACTGGAGGCGCTCGGCCTCGACCCGCGGCTGGCGCCGTCGCCGGTGCTGGAACGACAAGCCGATCAACGCTCCGACGAATGGGTCGAGCGATACCGCGAGGACGCGCAACGCGAAGGACTGCCGCTGTGACCGAAACCCTGACCGCCGACGACACCCACGTCGACGAATTGCGGCTGCTGGAAGCCGAGGCCGTCCACATCATCCGCGAAGTGGTGGCCGAACTGTCGCGACCCGTGCTGTTGTTCTCCGCCGGTAAAGACTCGATTGTGCTGTTGCGCTTGGCGGAGAAAGCTTTTCGGCCCTCGGCGCTGCCGTTCCCGGTGCTGCACGTCGACACCGGCCACAACTTCCCCGAGGTCATCGAGTTCCGTGATCGCCGGATCACCGAACACGGCCACAAGCTGCTGGTCGGGTCGGTGCAGGAGAGTATCGACAGCGGACGGGTGCCCGATCCGGGCCACGGGGCCTCGCGTAACCGTCAGCAGACGCGCACGCTGCTCGACGCCCTGGAGGCGGGTGGATTCGACGCCGCCTTCGGCGGCGCCCGGCGCGACGAGGAACGCGCCCGTGCCAAGGAACGCATCCTGAGCTTCCGCGATGAGTTCGGGCAGTGGGATCCCCGAGCCCAACGGCCCGAGCCGTGGTCGCTGTACAACGGTCGCATCCGCAAGGGGGAGCAGGTCCGGGTGTTCCCGCTGTCGAACTGGACGGAACTGGACATCTGGCGCTACATCGAACTGGAGGGCCTGG
This sequence comes from uncultured Mycolicibacterium sp., assembly GCA_945957405.1. GTDB lineage: Bacteria > Actinomycetota > Actinomycetes > Mycobacteriales > Mycobacteriaceae > Mycobacterium. The sequence continues at coordinate 35,140 of CAMFLL010000012.1, forward strand.
AACTCCCGTCGATCTACTTCGCCCACGAGCGCGAGGTCTTCGAACGCGACGGAATCCTCTTGGCGGTCTCGGAATTCGTCCACCCCGAGGGGAACGAGGAGGCGGCCGTCGAGTGGGTGCGTTACCGCACCGTCGGCGATCTGACCATCACCGGCGCGGTGCGTTCGCGCGCCACCGACATCGCCGGCGTGATCGGCGAGATCTCGGCCGCCACCGTGTCGGAACGCGGCGAGACCCGCGCCGACGACCGCACGTCGGCGGCGGCCATGGAAGACCGTAAACGCGAGGGGTATTTCTGATGACGCGGCAACTTCTCCGGATCACCACCGCCGGTTCGGTGGACGACGGCAAGAGCACGCTGATCGGGCGCCTGCTCCACGACACCGACAGCTTGCCGCTCGATCACCTCGAGGCGGTCACCGACGCCGAGGGAGTGGCCGACCTCGCGGCACTGTCGGACGGCTTGCGCGCCGAGCGTGAACAGGGCATCACCATCGATGTGGCTTACCGGTTCTTCTCGACCGACACCCGCAGTTACATCCTGGCCGATACCCCCGGCCACGAGCGGTACACCCGCAACATGTTCACCGGGGCGTCCAACGCGCATGCGGCGATCCTGCTCGTCGACGCCAGAGCCGGTGTGCTGCGGCAGACCCGGCGCCACGCCCGGATCGCCAAACTCCTTGGTATCAAACACTTCGTCGCCGCGGTGAACAAGATCGACCTGGTGGGCTTCGACCCCGGCCGCTTCGCGGAGGTGGACGCCGAACTTCAGCAGATGGCGGCGCGGCTCGGCGCGGCCGAGATCAGCGTCATCCCCATCGCCGCCAAACACGGTGACAACGTCGTACACGCATCGGAACACACGCCGTGGTACGAGGGACCGACGTTGTTGGAGTACCTGGAGGGTATCGAGCTCTCGGCCCCGCAGCCGGAGGCCGCCAAGTTACGCCTGCCGGTGCAATGGGTCTCGCGGCCCACGGCCCAGCAGCGCAGGCGCTACACCGGGCGGCTGGCCGCGGGCACGCTGCGCGTCGGTGACAGTGTGGTGTCGCTGCCGTCGGGAGCGTCCTCGACGGTGACGGCACTCGACACCCTCGATGATGACCGCGCCATTGGCGTTGCGCCGCTCTCGGTTTCGATCGAACTCGCCGACGACATCGATGTCGGCCGCGGCGATGTGTTCGTCAGCGGCGACGACGACGCGGTGCTGCCCGTGCTCGCCCGCGAGCTCGACGCCACGGTGTGCTGGTTCGCCGACACTCCGCTGCGCGCGGGTGACCGGTTGGCCCTCAAGCAGGGCACGCGGACCGTGCGCGCGACGGTGCAGGCCCTGCACACCCGGCTGGACCCGGAGACGCTCGACGACCTCGATCAGCCGGTCGAGTTGGTGCTCAACGACATCGGCGTGCTGACGTTGCGGACCAGTTCGATCGTGGTCGCCGACCCGTACACCGAGAACCGGGACAACGGTGCCTTCATCCTGATCGACGAGACCACCAACGACACGGTCGGCGCCGGTGAGATCGTCGAGGCTCGTGAGGTCAAACCCGGTGCGGCCACCCGTAACGACATCCGCTGGCATCCCTCGTCGCTCGACCGCGACTACCGGTGGGGTAAGACGGGGCAACGCGGCGCGACGCTCTGGTTCACCGGGCTGCCGGCGTCGGGTAAGTCGACGGTGGCCGTCGCGGTCGAACGGGCACTCGTGGAATCCGGTCAGGTCGCCTATCTGCTCGACGGTGACAATCTCCGGCACGGCCTGTCCGACGATCTGGGCTTCTCGGCCGGTGACCGCGCCGAGAACATCCGTCGGGTGGGACATCTGACCCGACTGCTGGCCGATGCTGGCGTGGTGGCGCTGGCGTCACTGGTGTCACCGCTGAAATCGGACCGCGAGATCGCCCGCACGCTCAACGAGGCGGCCAAGCTGCCGTTCATCGAGGTGTACGTCTCGACGTCGCTGCAGGAGTGCGAGCGCCGCGACCCCAAGGGGTTGTACGCGCGCGCCCGGGCCGGCGAACTGAAGGGTCTGACGGGTGTCGACGCCCCGTATGAGCCGCCGGAGAACCCCGACCTGGTGCTCGACACGTCGACCGATATCGACACCCTGGTGGGGCAGGTGCTCGAGGTGCTCAAACGCGCGCTGGCTTAGAGCGGTCGACGATGCCGGCTGGGGTCCCCCGCGTGCAGGGGCGGGACGAGGCGGTTGAGGAGCCGCTCCATCTGGCTTGAGCGGTCGACGATGCCGGCGGTGGGAAAGAATTCACGGTGACCGCAATACTGTGCCGCGGCGCCCGGCGTCTCTAGCCTCCTCGGAGGCCGTCATTGTGCGGCCGATCCGAGGAACAGAAAGACGCCGCTGACATGACGCAGACCGCAGACCGCAACGTCGCCCCCTTCCCCACCGGCGAGGCTGCCGAACGGGCCGACGCGTTGCGTCAGGCCCTACGCGACGGCACGCTGACCGAGATCGAAGTGGCCTGGAGTGATCCGTTCGGCCACGCGGCGGGCAAGCGCATTCCTGCGGGGCAGTTCCTGGACCGGGCGCAGGGCATCGGGTTCGCCTTCTGCGAAGCCGCGTTGGGCTGGAACAGCGACGGGACGGTGATCGATACACTGGCCTTGACCAACTGGGACGGCGGATACCCGGATGTGTATGCGGTGCCTGACTTCTCGACGTTCTCGTGGTTACCGTGGCGACCGCGTGTCGGCCATGTCATCTCCGACATCGTCACGCACGACCGGTCACCGTCGCTGCTGGATCCGCGGGCGGTGTTGCGCCGGGTGCTGGGCCGACTCGAAAGCTTGGGGTACACCGCCAAGGTCGGCGTCGAGTTCGAGTTCTATCTGCTCGAACCGGACGGCTCGCCGATCCAGGAGGCCATCCAGGCGTACTCGCTGGAGAACGCGAACGGACTCGACCCGTTGATCGGCGAGTTGTACGACACGCTGGGGGCGTTCACCCGGCTGGAGGGCATCCAGACCGAGTACGGCCCCGGCCAGGTCGAGACCAATCTGGTCTACACCGACGCGTTGGCGGCCGCCGATGACAGCGCCCGGCTGAAGTACGCCGCCAAGGAGGTGGCCCGCAGGCACGGCAAGATCGCCAGCTTCATGCCGAAGCCGTTCTCGGAGCACTCGGGCAGCTCTGCGCACCTGCACATCTCGCTGTGGCGTGACGGCGAGCCTGCCTTCGCCGCGGTCGACGGATCGGAGGCCGAGACGACGCTGTACGCCATCGCCGGCCTGGTGGAGCATCTGCCGTCGATCACCTTGTTCGGTGCGCACTCCGTCAATGCCTACCGCCGCTTCGCCCCGGACACCTTTGCGCCCGATACCGTCAACTGGAGTCGCGACAACCGCAGTGCCGCGGTCCGTTCGCTCGTCGAACCGGAACCGTCGGCATCGCGCATCGAATTGCGTTCGGGGGCCTCGGACTCCAACCCGTACTGGCTGATCGCCTCGGCGCTGGCTGCCGTGATCGCCGGGCTGGAGGCACGTCGCCTGCCGCCGCGGGCCGCCTCCGGCAATCTGTACGGCAAGGGCACACCGCTACCGGACTCGCTGGGCACGGCGCTGGCGCTGGCCACGCAGGACGACACCATCCTGGAGATCCTCGGCGCCGCTTCGGTGCGTGACTTCGCGGCGATCGCCCAGAGTGAATGGCAGCTCTACGTGGGCCACGTCAGTGACTGGGAACGCCGTCGATACCTCACGACATCATGAGCACTCCAGCACGATTCGGTGTGTGGGCGCCGGTGTACGGCAACCACGGCGCCCGGCACCATCCGCAGGACGCACCTGACCCGAGCTATCGGCGCAACCGCGATCTCATCGTGCGGGCCGAGGAACTCGGGTTCGACTCGACGCTGGTCGCTCAGCACGTCGTGCATCCCAGCAATGTCGACGACGACGTCCTGGAGACCTGGTCGACGTTGGCGGGTATCGCCGAAGCGACGTCGCGGATCGAGTTGATCGGCGCCGTCAAACCACTGCTGTTCAATCCGCTGGTGTTCGCCAAGTTGGCCGGCAACATCGCCGCCATCGCCGAGGGCCGACTGTCGATCAATGTGGTCAGCGGCTGGTTTCTCCCGGAACTGGAGGCGCTCGGCGTCGACGTGCTCGACCACGACGACCGCTATGAGCACACTCGGCAATGGCTCGACATCGTACTGGCGCTCTGGGCGGGTAAGCAGGTCACGATCGGCTCCGGCGTCGGCGGGCAGCAGGCGATCGCCCGACCCGTTCCCGACCCGGTTCCACCGGTCTACGTCGGCGGTGAGTCCGAACCAGGGCGCGCACTGGCCGCCGACTACGCCGACGTGTTCTTCATCAACGGCCGCCCCTTCGACCAGACCGTCGAGGTGATTTCCGACCTGCGGTCGCGCCGCGAACAGCGGGGGGTGGGTGCCCCGCTGCGGTTCGGGTTGTCGGCGTTCGTGGTGGCGCGGGACACCGAGGAAGAGGCCCGCGACGAGCTGGCCCATCTGCAGGCACTGGTCGACGCCGAGAAGCGGCCCGAGATCTCCAGCGGCACCGATCCCAAGACGCAGATGTACAAGGTGCTTGCCGACACCAGCCGGGTCGGTTCCAACGGCGGCACGCTGGCCGGCCTGATCGGTAGTCACGACCAGGTGGCCGAACGCATCTCGGCTTTCAACCAGGCCGGCGTCGAACTGTTCATGCTGCAGTTCCAGCCGATCGAGGCCGAACTCGAACGGTTCGCCGAACACATCATCCCCAGATTCCGCTGAACGACGGAGAACCATGACCCTCACATCCGACGCGGTCCAAACCCACAGCGGTTCGGTCGCCGAACGCCTCGAACTCCTGCCGCCGGTCGTCGACACCCTGCGCGCCGCCGACGCCCTGGCCGAGGCAGACCGTGTTCTGCAGCATGCCGAAGTGCGGGCGTTGCGAGACATCGGCGTCTTGAATCTGCGGATCCCCACGCAGTACGGCGGTCCCGGCGGCAGTATCCGCGACGTGGTGTCGGTGGTCATCCAGATCGCCTCCGGCAGTTCCAATGTGGCCCAGGCGTTGCGCGCCCACTTTGGATTTCTCGAACGGTTGTTGAGCAACCGCGCCACCGAGGCCGAGCGGCAGGAGTGGTTCCCGCGCATCAACGCCGGGTTGGTGGTGGGCAATGCCATCACCGATGCGGTGGGCAGGGTACCGGGAAGCTCCGGGACCACGCTGTCGCTCGATGACGCCGGAGTGCTGCGCCTGAACGGGCACAAGTTCTATTCGACCGGCACGTTGTACGCCGACGTGATCGCGGTGTCGGCGGTCAATGCCGACGGCAACGACGTGCAGGCCGTGGTGCCGACCGACCGGGCTGGCGTCGAATTGTTCGACGACTGGCACGGTTTCGGGCAGCGCACCACCGCCAGTGGTTCAACCCGGTTCACCGACGTGGCCGTCGAGCCGTTCGAGGTCATCACGGTGTCCGACGGCAAGCAGCTGGGCCACGGCACCGCATTTCTGCAGCTGTACCTGGCCGCGGTGGCGGCAGGTATCGCCGCCGCCGTGCGCGCCGACGCCGTCGACTTCGTCCGCCACCGTGCCCGTCCAGCGGCCCACTCGCTGGCCGACCGCGCGTCCGCCGATCCGTTCATCCTCCGGGCGGTGGGGGAGATCTCGGCATGGGCCGCGGCCGCACGGACCGTGGTGCTGTCCGCCGCCGACGAACTCGACGCCCTGGTCGACGGTGGCCTGCAGGCCGATGACGCCGCGGTGGGTGCCGTCGCCGTCGCGGTGGCCGAGGCACAACTGGTGGCCGAACGGTTCACCGTCGCCGCGGCTGAGCGGCTGTTCGACACCGGCGGCGCTTCGGCCACCTCCCGCGCCCTCAACCTGGACCGGCACTGGCGCAACGTGCGCACCGTCGCCAGCCACAGCCCGCTGGACTACAAGGCGCATGCCGCAGGTGATTTCGCCGTGAACGGGACGGTGCCACCCAACAGCGGTTATTTCTGATAACCGCCGAGCCCGCGTGGCGCCACGAGCAGGCGGGTCAGGCCGTAGTGCACCAGGCCGGCAATGATGAAGGCCGGCACCGATGCCGTGGTGTAGCGGAACAGGTCGCTGGGCTCGTAGGTGACGGGGTTGAGCAGTAACGCGTAGGTCAGTGCTCCGGCGGCGATCGCGACGAACGCGACCACGTTCACACCCTTCCAGTAGCCGTAGTGCGATGAGGCGATGGGTTCATAGAGTTCGGCGATGTTCAGCCGGCGCCCGCGCAGGATGAAGAAGTCGACGAACTGCACCGCGCACAGCGGCGCCAGCACGATAGCGCCCCAGGACACGAAGCGGCCGTAATTGTCGTACACCGCGGAGGGGAAGAACACGAGAACCGCTGCGGGACCGAGGATCACCGCACCCAGCAGTGGCCAGGCTGTCTTCCTGAAGAACGCGCCACCACCGCCCTTGAGCGCGACCATCGACGCGTATCCCTGCGACAGGATCGCGGTCACATTCGCCAGGCACACCACCGTCAGTGCAATCACTCCCAGCACCACACCGGCCAGCGGGATCATCCACTGCGTGGGGTCTTCGACCTGCAGGGACAGCGCGGCGAGTACACCGACGACGGCTGCGGCCACCGAGGCCGCGAACACCCCGATCCAGTTGGGCCAGAATGCGGCCCGCGACGTGCGGGTGAGCCGGGCCAGGTTGCCGAGGTTGGGCCACCAGGCGAACCCACCGGCGAGGTTGAGTTCGACGGCGAGCATGAAACTCAGATGCGGATCATCGCTCACACCGCCCAGCGGTACCAGCGCCGTCAGCTCCGACCATGAATGCTTGGTGAAGATGAGCACCAGGATGCCGACGACGATGATCACCAGGAATGGTGAGATTGCGCGGCAGACGGCCTCGACAGAGATCGGCCCCCGCGCCAGCACCACCCAGGAGATGACGATCGCCATCAGTCCGAGAATGCTGGCCGCGGCGCCGGACTCCGACAGTTGCAATCCGAAGACCTGGTTGACCACCGTCACCAGGCCGTGGCCGAACATGATGGCCAGCACCGCCGACCAGGCCGCGGCCAGCAGCGTCGAGACCACGATCATCACGACGCGCGCACCACGTTCCCCGAACGTGCTGCGCAGTCCGACGAACTGTTCGATGCCGTACTTCACCGACGGCATACACGGCGCCAGCGCCACCAGCAGCACGCTGATCCCGTACCCGATGATGATCGACGCGATGGCCTGTTTCACGCCGACGTAGTAGGCGACCGCGGCGCCCTGCAGGAATGCCCAGGTGGCTACCGCGAGGCCGACGTTGACGGCGGAGTGCTGCCAGAAATTCCAGATCCGTTCACCGCGCAGCAGTGGTAGATCGGTGGTGGTGGGGTCGAAGCGGCCGGAGACCGTGGGTGTATTCGACATCAGTACGCCCACCACAGCAGTCCGATAGTCACCACGATGAGTGCCGCGACGGCGGCGAGGATGTCCACCACCGGCAGGTCATCCACCAGATGCTCTGCGGCAGAACCGGACTCGAGTATCTGTAGGCGGTTGCTCAGCTGCTCGTCGAGGTTGGTTTCATCCACCTGTTGTGCCTCATTTCTGATTGGCGGGCCAGATATAAGCAGTCTGTGGTGGGCGTCACGACCTTGTCAAGAAGTGGCGGCGATTAATAGTTGACTGACGGACCGATTAAGATAGACTTGCCGCCATGGTGATGCATGACACCTTCGGGAATGCGGGCGAGCGCGACCACACCGATGCCACCGTCGTCGTGGTGGGTGCCGGCTACGCCGGCTTGTCCGCGGCACTGGACCTGCACGACCGGGGGATCGACGTCCTGGTGCTGGAGGGTTCCGAGCGCGTCGGCGGCCGGGTCTACTCCGAGACCCTGGCCGACGGCCTGGTGATCGACCACGGCGGCCAGTGGGTGGGCCCCACCCAGGCCAATCTGCATGCCGCCGCGCAGCGCTTCGGCTGTGCGACATTTCCCACCTATGACATCGGCACCCACCTCGAGTTGTGGGCCGATGGCGTCTGCCGCCCGTTCCGCGGCTCGGGGCCGGTCGACGGTGCCGGCGTGGCCGCCTACGACGCCGCGACCGAGCTGATCGACGAGATGGCGGGCACCATCGACGTCAACGACCCCACGGCCTGCGAACACGTCGACGAGTGGGACAGCCAGACGGTGCAGTCCTTCTTCGACCGGACCGTGCCGGACAAAGACGCCCGCCTGCGGCTGGCATTGTCGGTGCAGGGTGTCTGGTCCACCGAGGCGCGTGACATCTCGCTGTTCCACTTCCTGTTCTATGTCGCCTCGGGCGGCGGTTACGAGCAGTTGATGGAGACCGAGGGCTGCGCTCAGGAGTCCCGCTTCGTCGGCGGAGCGCAATCGGTGGCGCGCGCGATCGCCGCTCATCTCGGTGACCGGGTCCGGCTCGACACGCCCGTCCGGCACATCCGCCACGGCGAGGACGGTGTGCGACTCGAGACGGAGAACGGCACGGTCCACGCCGATCACGTCGTGGTCGCGGTGTCGCCGGGAGCCGCTGTCCGGCTGCGCTTCAGTCCCGCGCTGCCGTATCCGCGCAGGCGCTGGATGGACCGCCACTCGATGGGCGACGTGGCGAAGATCCACACGGTCTACGACCGCCCGTTCTGGCGGGAGCACGGGCTGTCCGGCCAGGCGACCGTCTACGGCGAGCATTCCGTCGGCGTGGTGTTCGACAACTCGCCGGCCGACGCATCGGTGGGCGTGCTGGTGTCGTTCGTCTACGGCGAGCGGTTGCACCGGTGGTCGGCCATGGCCGACGAGGACCGGCGCAGCGACGTGCTGGCCACGCTGGCCGACATTTTCGGACCCGAGGCGGGTACGCCGCAGAACTACACCGAGAAGATCTGGCCGCTCGACGGCTGGGCGTTCGGCGGCTACGCCGCCAACCCGGCGCCCGGCGTCTGGACCGAACACGGCGCCCACGGCTGGCGCGCCCCGGCAGGGCGGCTGCACTGGGCCGGTACCGAGACCGCCTCGGTGTGGAACGGCTACATCGACGGGGCGATCTCGTCGGGACAGCGCGCCGCCGCCGAGATCGTCACCGCCCTGACCGCCCACCCGAACTAGCGAGTACTGGACATGCACGTGATCGAGACACCGTCGAGCCGGCTGGGCCTCGAGGTCTTCGCCGACCCCGCGTCGGTGGCCGTCGTCGGCGCCTCAGCCGACCGCGCCAAGTGGGGATACTGGCTGGCGTCGGGCGCGCTGGCGGGTAAGCACCGCCGCAACGTCTATCTGGTGAACAGCCGCGTCGACCAGGTACTCGGCGAGCGCTGCGCGGCAAGCCTTTTCGACCTGCCCGAAGTGCCCGATCTGGTGGCGCTGTGTGTACCCGCTGCCCATGTGCCCGCCGTCGTGGATGCCGGCCTGCAGCTGGGGGTACGCGGATTCCTCGGTGTGACAGCCGGTGTCGAGGACGAGCAGGCGCTGGCCGGACGCATCACCGCACGCGGGGCGCGGTTGGTCGGCGCCAACAGCCTCGGGATCTACGATGCCGCGTCCGAATTACAGCTGCTGTGGGGCACGATGAAGCCGGGTCCACTGGCGATCGTGTCGCAGAGCGGCCAGCTGGGTTCCGAACTGGCCGACCTGGCCAACCGGCACGGTATCGGCATCTCGCGCTTCGTGTCGATCGGCAACCAGAGTGACGTCACCGCGGCCGAACTGCTGGCCGACCTTGCGGG